>NZ_JAUBPW010000004.1:0-182587 GCF_036700965.1 Microcoleus sp. Pol8_D6
TTTATAATCTTTCCAATAACATGGTTCACCCTTGCTTTCATTGCGTAGCCTGACTTTACCTCCATCTAAGGTAATTTTCTGAACTCCTTGTTTAGATGTAGGTAATTCAAATTCTTGGTTCTTTACTAATCTATGTAATGTACTATGAGACACGGGGATTCCTGTGAAGGTTTCTAAATCTTTTTCTCCTTTTTGATAAGACTCATTGGCACTGATTATCAGAGCACACTTTTCCATCATGGGACTGAGTTGACTATAAGGTTTTAACCCGAAATATTCCGCCTGATTATTTGTAATCCTGAGCGACCCAACTACAGATTTTACTGTTCGCGTTCTTCCTGTTTTTATTCCTGATGCTGTTGAAAAAAAAAGCTACCTAATTCTGGCCCCACTTCTGATAATATTTTTTGACGGAGAGATTTTTCGATACTTTCAAAATTTGACAGTTCGGTTGAATCTGTATTTCTGTAAAGAATGGATGCTACCTCTTTTAAGTGTGCTTTTAGGCGCTTTTGGTCTTCGGGTGTCATTTTTTTCCTCATCTTTTTTCACAGTTTTACTAGCTTTTTCATTTTCGCCCTTTTTTCATATATTTGCAAACGTGAGATGCACCCTTGTTGCAACCGTCGGATGGTTAGGTGAGTTTCGACACGAGCTAATACTTCTTCAACTTGAAACGGCTTAGCAATATAATCTACGCCACCAACAGCCAGCCCCTGAACCTTATTGAAAGTTGCATTTAGAGCACTCAAAAAAATTATTGGAATGCCTGCGGTTTTCTCGTCAGATTTTAATTGTATACAAACTTCATAGCCATCCAAATCGGGCAATTTAATGTCGAGTAAAATTAGTTCCGTCCATGGCGATTTGGCGGCTCGGATCGCCATGGCACCTGTTGTGGCACTGCGAACTTTATAACCATGTGCGCTCAAAGTACGGCCCAGAAGACGCAGGTTATCAGGCAGATCGTCAACAATTAAAATATTGCCTCGGTAGTTGGTAGCTGGATCGCTAACTATATCGCTAGTTATATCGAGAATCCTACTGCTTTCCATACTTTTCTGGTAGAGGACTACAACCCTATGAACAAGAGTATACTTTAATTATTAGGTTATCCACTCACTTGACGTAGAAACAAGTCATGCGATCGCAGAGTTCTAGGAGTGGCACGCTGGCACAGCCCCTACAATATCTGACTTGTTGAGGTAGGAATAATCCCTCCGTGGTTGCCCTTCTTCGTTTCGGCTAGCATGAGGAGAAGATTTTTGCAACCCAAGCAGCCGATTTATGAACAAGCACATTTCTTAAAGGGCAAGTCTACTCGTCATTGCGATCGGATGTCTCGTGCTGCTGGGTTGGCAATTTGACATCTCCGTACTCAACATTGGTTTTCCCGGTATGACTTCGATGATGAAGCGGGCAATGGCAGAACTCAATCGCTAAACACTTCAGCACTCATTAATAATGCAGGTTAGATATGATTACACAATTTTTTGAGACTGGAGGATTCATTCCTCATGGTCACTGCTATCTCTGGCAAACAAACTTAGTAGGATTACATATTTTATCCGATGGTTTAATCGCTTTAGCATACTACTCCATCCCAATCATGCTAATTTACTTTGTGCGACAGCGCGAAGATACTCCTTTTCAGAAAGTATTTTTTCTGTTTGGCACCTTCATAATTGCCTGTGGTACAACTCATATCATGGAAATTTGGACGCTTTGGTTTCCTACTTATTGGCTTTCTGGAGGACTTAAAGCTATTACTGCTCTGATTTCTATATATACTGCATCTGAGCTAGTGTTTTTAATTCCATCAGCCTTAGCTTTACCTAGTCCAGCTCAACTTATTACGGCAAATCAAGCCTTAGAACAGGAGATCAATGAGCGCAAGCGGGCTAAAAACGAACGCAAACAAATTGAGGTGGCTTTACGAAACAGTGAAGAGCAGTTTCGCAATGCGTTTGAAAATGCGTCAATTGGAATGGGGATCGTTTCACTTGATGGGCACTGGGTGAAAGTCAATCCTGCCTTATGTCAGATTCTTGGCTACTCCTCAGAAGAGTTGTTAGCGTTAACTTTCCAAGACATTACCCATCCCGACGATTTAGACCTGGATCTTAGTTATGCACATCAACTATTAGCAGGAACAATTTCAACTTACCAAATCGAAAAACGGTATTTCCATAAACAAGGACATATAATTTGGATTCTTCTTGATGGCTCGCTAGTACAAGATGAACAGGGAAATCCGCTGCATTTTATTGCTCAAATCCAAGACATCACCGCTCGAAAAAAAGCTCAAAAGACGCTAGAGCTTCAGAGTGTTATTATGAATAACATGGCAGGTGGAGTGTGTTTAATTAAAGCCTCAGATCTCAGGATAGTCTACACTAATCCCAAATTTGATGCTATGTTTGGCTACACAGATGGCGAACTCGCAGGTCAATCGGTTGTTGTCTTGAATTATGTCGATACAGAGGTTACACCAGACGCAAGCGTTGTAGATATTGTCACTCAACTTGAGCAGAAAGGGGAAGCACAATATGAAGTCTACAATAAGAAAAAAGATGGAAGACTTTTTTGGTGCAGGGCTCATACGTCTAGGTTTGAACACCCTGAATACGGAACTGTCTATGTTTCCGTTCAGGAGGACGCAACAGAGCTAAAACTGGCTGAGCAAGCTTTGCAGGCTACCACAAATCGCCTCAACTTTCTCCTGAACTACAGCCCGGTAGTTATTTTTAGCTGTAAACCGGGTGGCAATTATGGAGCAACGTTCATCAGCGAAAATGTCAAAGATGTATTGGGCTATGAAAGCATTGCGTTTTTAGAAGATTCTGAATTTTGGGCGCATAACTTACACCCCGATGATGTAGAACGAGTAATTAAGGGCTTAGCAAATCTATTCGTCAATGATTTTTATTTCCATGAATACCGTCTTCGTCGCTCAGATGGGGTTTATCGCTGGATACTCGGTCAACTCAGACTAATTCGAGATCGTGCAGGTATACCAGTGGAAATCTTGGGATATTTAATTGACATTAGCGATCGCAAACAAGCCGAGTTGGAACTTCAGCAAGCTAAAGAAGCTGCAGAAACAGCAAGCCGAGCCAAAAGTATGTTCCTGTCCAATATGAGCCACGAACTCCGTACTCCTCTCAATGCTATTTTGGGATTTACGCAATTGATGAGTTACGATCCGGTTCTGACTCCCGAACTCCAACAAGATCTGGCGATCGTCAATCGTAGCGGCACACATTTATTGGAATTGATTAACGACATTTTAGATTTATCTAAAATTGAGAGCGGACAGATGACACTCTCTCTTTCTGACGTTGACCTCAAGTTTTTGCTGATTTCTCTTGAAGAAATGTTGCAAATTAAAGCCCAATCGAAAGGATTGAAACTAATTGTCGAGCGAGATACCAATCTTCCCCAATTTGTGCATACCGATGAGAAAAAACTGTATCAAGTTTTAGTCAATCTGCTCGGTAATGCAATTAAGTTTACTAATCAAGGAAGCGTCACCTTACGAGTAAGATCAGAACATATCGACCAAACGTCCTGTCGCCTATGTTTTGAAATTGAGGATACTGGAGTGGGAATTGATCCTGCAGAAGTTGAGAGCTTATTTAAGGCGTTCGTGCAAGCTGAAGCGGGGAATAAATTGAATCAAGGTACTGGTCTAGGTCTTGCTATCAGCCAAAGATTTGCCCAACTCATGGGTAGTCAGATTCGGGTTCAAAGCACATTGAATCAGGGCAGCATTTTTTACTTTGAACTTGCGGTAAAGATACCTCAAGGAGTCTGCCTTGCTTCAGAATTGCTTAAACAAAGAGTGATTGGTATAGCTTCAGGACAACCAACTTACCGCATCCTTGTGGTTGAAGATGTAGAGGAAAATCGCCGCTTATTGGTCAAACTCCTTACCTCAGTCGGTTTTGAGGTGCGCGAAGCAACACAGGGAGTTGAAGCACTATCCCTGTGGGAAAGTTGGTCCCCACACCTGATTTGGATGGATCTACGAATGCCGATCATGGATGGCTACACAGCCACTAAACGCATTAGAGAACACTCTCAGGGACAAGAGACTGTCATTATTGCTTTAACTGCCAGTGCTTTTGAAGAAGACCGAGAGAAAGTTCTTATGGCTGGTTGTGACGACTTTATGAGCAAGCCATTTCAGGAATGCCTCGTCTTTGACAAACTCGCTCAATACTTGGGAGTAGAGTACATCTACACAGTTGTAGGAAAAGATTCCCAAAAACTATTTGTTGATTCTTTATCTCCCAAAGATCTAGCCGTAATGTCCTCTCAGTGGTTAGAAGAAATGTATCAAGCTGCCTACTATGTTGATCCTGAAGTCATGAACGAGCTAATCAAACAAATTCCCGCATCTCAATCAACCCTTTCCAGTTCGCTAATTGATTGTGTCAATAACTTTAACTATGACCAAATTCTGGAGTTAATTCGACCTCTGCTCCCGAATCCAGTTTAGTTATCGATTTTAAGGACAAAGAAGCTATAGGGAGCATCTCATATTTGTAAAAACACTTTTTGTGGCTTCTTCGTTCTTCCTCTTCCCTCTTCCCTCTTGCCTCCTGCCTCTTCCCTCTTGCCCCGCAGCCTCAAAACCCTCCCGCTCCAACTCGCTCTGACTTGCATTCCTCACTATGAAATGGTAACGGTTATTTTATTGAAGATGATATGATATAATAAGTCAAAAGTTAATTCTGCTAATTCCAAATTTTTTGCAAATTGAGAACAAATCCCGGCAAAACATTTTCCCCAGAAAGAGTGAGAGGAGATTGTAAAACTTCCACATCTTGACCGGGGCGATAAATTTCAACTTCGCGTTTGTTGCGGTTAATCAGCCAACCCAAACTGCAGCCATTTTCCATATATTCTTGCATTTTTTCCTGACTTTTTTTCAAACTGTCGCTGGGCGAGACTAATTCAATGACAAAATCGGGACAAAGGGGGATAAATTTTTCTCTTTGTTCTGGCGTCAAAGCTGACCAGCGAGATTTTTCTACCCAAGAAGCAGCGGGAGATTGATCGGCTTTGTTGGGAAGGGTAAATCCTGTGGAGGAATCAAACACTTCTCCGAGTTCGGTTTGTTCGTTCCACACATCCATCCAATTGGGTAGTCAATTTGACATTGCGTTTCCCTGTTTCTCCTCCGGTTGGCGGCATGGCGATTAATTCTCCATTGGCGTTGCGTTCGAGTTTCACGTCTGGGTTTTCTTCGCACAGTTGATAAAACTGTTCTGAAGTTAGTTTAATCAGGGAGTTGAGGTTTAAGGTGATAGCAGTCATGGTTATTTACCTGCTGTTTTTATGAACTACATTAAGAATTAAAAATGGGATTACTCATTTTTAATTCTTAATTATTAACTTCTCATTTTACTGCAATTGTTTGATTCTGTTGAGCGCGTCTTGATAGGCGCTGGTTCTGCCGCCTTGCTTGTAAAGTTCTGCTGCTTTTTGAAAGTCGGCAATTGCTTGGGGTTGGTCTTTGTTGTCCAGGTAAGCTAAAGCTCGGTTGTAGTAAGCGTCGGCAAAACCGGGATTGGCTTCGATCGCCCGCGTGTATGCTTGAATAGCAGTGGAACCGCGTGTGGGTTCGGTTTGAGGCAAGCCGGCGGTGATCAAAGTGCGGGCATTGCCGATATTAAAATACAATTCAGGGGTATATTTGGGCTTGAAAGCGAGTGCTCTGTTGAAATCGGCGATCGCCTCCCAAGCATCTCCTTGATCTAACAGCGAAAGTCCTCGAAAATAATAGGCTTGGGCGTCTTGCGGATTGGCGGTGGATACCGGGCCGATCATTGCGGGAGTATTATCTACTTTTAAATCGGATTTGTTTATTCCCGCCGCCACTAGCTTCGCGATAAATGTATTGATGGGAACTGCTGCGTTAAATCCAGTTTTAATTGGGGCGACTTCGCCGGAACTGGTTTGAGCAAAACCAAATTCCCCTTGTCCGTGTAAACCGATGACTCGCGCTTCGGAGTCAAAAACTGGGCCGCCACTCATGCCACTCCAAGTTACGGCCTGATACCGCAAAGTGTAACCTTCCGGGCGGTTGCGCGGGCGGCTGGTAACGAGTCCGGGAGAGAGTTCGGGTTCTCGTTCGGCGCCGAAAAGTCCGCCCGTAGCGGGATAGCCGTAAACGAAGATTTGAGTGCCGATGACGGCTTGATCGGAATCTGCGATCGTCGCGACTGGATATTCTTCGGGGCTTTCAAATTTGACTACGGCTAAATCCGGGTCTGTTTCGGCGGTTTGCAAACGGGTGACCGAGGTTGCTTGATAGTTTTTGCCTTTAGACGTGCGAACGGTGTATTTCACGTCTGCTTTCTCTACGACGTGGTTGACTGTTAAAACTGTGTAAGTTTTGCCGTTTTTGGCAATAATTACCCCAGAACCGTCTCCGAGGGAACTGTTAATTTGTACAGTCAGTGGCCCAGCAATGCTGGCGACTTCTTGGGGGGTTTTGGCGATCGCACTTTGGCTGATGACTATGGTTAAGGCTGCCGTAGTTCCTGCTAGCAGGGTGGTTAAGGTGTCGTAACGAGAAAAATTTATATTCATGGCTATTGCTAATTAGTAGTTGGGTAGGGGGATTTGCGGGAGAAAGGGCGATCGGCGGTTGGTGCTATTTTCTGTTTAGTTTTATTACTGATTTGACGCAAAGGATCTCGGCTTTGTTCTTTAGTGATAATTTTACTCGCTTTTTTGTTCCGCGATTCGCTATTTCCATTTAGGGTGAGTACGCCACACCTTACTTAATCTCCATGAAGGCTGCCCAACTTACTTATTAACACTCAATAATACATGACTTAAACTCGGTGGTTAGTTCTTCCTTAGTCATGGTTCCCCGTGCGACTCCCATCACTAAATCATATACTCCATCGTCCGTCAAATTTAGAGTGCAACCATTTAAACGCAAAAAGGTATCTGTCACCGCAAAACCCGATCGCTTGTGACCGTCAATAAACGGATGATTCATCGCTATATGATAGAGATAAGCAGCAGCTTATTCGGCAATTGTCGAATGCAACAATTGACCGCCAAAAGTTGATTTCGGTTGAGCCAAAGCCGACTCTAACAAGCCTTCATCTCTGACGCCGGGAGTGCCACCAAATCTTTCTATCTGTCTGGCGTGGATATTGACAACCATACTTTTGCTGACAAAATTAGGAGTTGGCAAGGCGACGATAAACCTCCTTTCTTTCGCGTTCTGAATCTAGATATGCCTGCCATGCTTTGGCTTCTAGTTTTTGTGGTTCTTCTTCTTCAGTCTTTAAGGAACGGACAAATTCAAGCACTTTCAGCAGCAAGGGTTCTGGCACTTGGTCGAGTTCTTGAAGAAGTTGGTCTTTTGCGGTCATGTTTCTTTCCTCCTAATGATCGTACAACTATTTTACAACCTCGCTTGTGCCCATTGGACGATCGCCTCAGTCAATCCGTCTAAGGTATATTCCTTAGCTTCCACATCTAACTGACCCAATAATTTCTGACAGCTTTTGGAAGTTTCAGGACCGATGGAGGCGATGCAAACGCTTTCCAACCAATCCTTAGACAAGGACAATTTTGGGCTTTGTTGTATGAGATTGCAAAAGTTATGTACGGTTTTGGAACTGGCAAATGTTATGATATTTATGGCTTGATTTTGGAGTGCGGATAGGGCGATCGGATCAATATTTTCTGGACAGCAAGATTGGTAAGCTGGCACTTCTATTACTTGCGCTCCTTTGGCGGTGAATTCTTTTACTAAAACTTCTCTGCCGCCGCTTTCTACTCTCGGAAATAGGATTTTGCAGTTTGTAGGGGCGGTGCCCCCGTGCCCGCCCTGCCAGGGGAAGTTCTCGACTAGGGAATCGGCGACAAAGTTGGGGGGAATAAAGTCTGGTTGTAGAGAGTGCGATCGCAAACTTTCGGCTGTTTTTTTGCCGACAACTGCAATTTTAATACCAAACAAGCTGCGGGCGTCTTTGCCTTTTGCTTGTAATCGTTGGAAAAAGCAGTCTACAGCGTTGTGGGAAGTGAGAATTAACCAGTGAAAGCTTGACAATTGTGCGATCGCACTGTCTAATGGTTCCCAACTCGAAGGTGGCCCAATTACCAAGGCGGGCATTTCGATAACGCGGGCTCCTTGTTGCTGGAGTCGATCGCTAAATTCAGCCGACTGAGAAATGGATCGCGTGACTAAAATGGTTTTTCCTGCTAGCGGCAATTTGCTGTTATTAGTGTTGACTGGTGTATCGATCATATTTGTGCTTTCTGGCTGGATTAAATATTCGCGCAATCTAACTACTTCCCCAATTACGATCACGCAAGGCGATAGAGATTGACCTGCTGTTTGCTGTACAATGTTGGAGAGAGTGCCGAGCCAAATTTGCTGTTCGGGGCGGCCACAATCTCGGATAATGGCGATCGGAGTTTCGGTCGATCGTCCGTGCTTTTGCAATTGCCAAATTATCTCGCTTAAATTGCGCCCTCCCATCAATATTACCAAAGTTTCTATCTGCACTAATGCTTCCCATTCCAAAGCATCCGGTTCATGGGCGCTCATCACTGCAAAACAGCGGCTCATTACCGGATCGGTGAGGGGAATTCCTGCTAATAAAGGTGCGGCTAAGGCGGAGGAAATTCCGGGTATTACTTCAAACTCACAGCCCGCTGTGATTAATGCTTGAATTTCCGAACTGGAGCGACCAAAAATAAACGGATCGCCACTTTTTAAGCGGATTACTTGTTTTCCAAGTTGGCAATGTTCTACCAGCAAACGGTTGATTTCTTGCTGCTGGGTGGACGGTTTACCGCCACGTTTCCCGACTTCGATTTTTCGACAAGTTGCTGGGATTAATTCGAGTTGCGGGATGTCGATTAGAGCGTCGTAGATTAAGACTTCGGCTTGGGATAGCAGTTTGTGCGATCGCACTGTCATCAAGTTACAATCTCCGGGCCCCGCACCGACTAGATAAACTTTCCCTTTTTGGTTTTTCACAATTCCTCCTCGATAGTATAGTTGTATGAATATTGCTAGCCTATAGTAAGACGCGCCAAGGCGCACCCTACACTATAGTAAGACGCGCCGAGGCGCACCCTACGGTATACTCCGCAGTTTATTGTATTAGAAAAGCTATTTATGCAGATTATCATCATCACGGCCGCCGATGCAAATTACTTTGAATTGGTGCAAGGTACTATTTTATCGGTGCGGGAAAAACCAGAGGGTGAAAATGTGGCGATCGGCTTTTTCGATCTCGGCTGTACTCGCGAACAGTTGCAGTGGCTGGAAAGACAAGTTAATATCATTCAAAAACCAGATTGGGACTTTGACTTTCCGGGCAGAAATGAATCTCCCGAACATTTAAAAGGACTATTAGTTAGACCTTGTTTGCGAAAATACTTTCCCAATTTTGATATCTACCTTTGGATTGATGCGGATGCTTGGGTTCAAGACTGGAGAGCAATTAATTTGTTGGTTGAAGGAGCATCGCGCCGGGGACTGGCAATTGTTCCCGAAGTTCACAGGGCAAGCTTGCAGCAGTACGGGCAACTGCCTCAGTTTTGGCAGTGGGTTTATCAACAATATGAGGCTAACTTTGGTGAAGAAACTGCTAAAAAATTCTACAGTTATCCTATATTAAATGCCGGAGTTTTTGCCCTCCGAAAAGATGCTTTGCACTGGGAAATCTGGGCTGAAAAACTCCATCAAGGATTGCAGAGATCTGGCTGTGTCATGACCGATCAATTTGCCCTCAACCTCGCTGTTTACAGTGGGGAATTGTTCAATATGACTGAAATGCTGCCAGCTTGGTGCAATTGGATATTCAACGGTTTTCCGGTTTGGGACAAGCAGCGAGGCTGTTTTGTGGAGCCGTACTTGCCGCAGGAGGCGATCGGCATTTTGCATTTAGCTGGCCGCCAGCAGTTTGACCAAGTACAATTGATGGCAAATGACGGCGATATCCTAGAAATTAGCGTCCGTTATCAACCTAAAAAACAGCCAGCAATACGAATATTTCAAGAACCAAAAATGACTTACCAACAACCTGAACTGAGCAAAAATAATTTATTACAACCAGGGGATTACGTTTCACCAGGGTTCCAAATAATTATACCTGACTCCTATTTCCCCAATATGATTATTGCCGATCCAAATGCGAGTAACTGGCCTTACTTGCGCCGGGAAATTCCGCATAATTGGTATGCAGACAAGCGCTATCCATTCATCGGGTTTTTGAATCGCGACGAAGCCCACATCCTTTACAATACAGCTCTGCAATTCAAAGGTAAAAAAGCCTTAGAAATAGGCTGCTGGCTAGGGTGGTCTGCCTGTCACTTAGCCCTGGCAGGAGTTGAATTAGATGTCGTAGATCCGCTGTTAGAAAGAGAGGACATTAGACAAAGCATAATCGACTCAATTCAAGGTGCTCTAAATGCGTCTGGCGTTAAAACATCTGTCGAGCTAATACCAGGCTACAGCCCCCAAAGAGTAGAAGAATTTTCCGCTCAATTCAACCGCAAATGGTCGTTAATTTTTATTGACGGAGAACACGGAGGTGATGGGCCGTTAAATGACGCAATTGTTTGCGAAAAATTGGCGGAAGAAGATGCAATAATTTTATTTCACGATTTAAGTGCTCCCGATGTTGCTAAAGGTTTTGATTACTTAAAGCAAAGGGGATGGAATACTGTAATTTATCAAACAATGCAAATTATGGGTGTGGCTTGGCGGGGAAATGTCGAGCCTGTAAAACATCAACCCGATCCCAATATTTCCTGGCAGTTGCCAGCACATTTACACGGTTACAATATTAGCAGTTTAGAGAAAATTAATTATCAAACAGCCAGCCAAATTAATCAAAACCAACAGTCATCTTATACCAGAGATTTTCACCAATTAATCGGAGAAGGAGCTCGCAGTTCTGCTAGAGAAATTATTCCCCTGCTTTTAGACTTGCTGCAACCCATTTTACCTAAAAGTGTGGTAGATGTGGGCTGCGGTACGGGAAGTTGGTTAGCTGCGTTCCACAAGTTGGGAATTGCTGATTGTTTGGGAATAGATGGTGATTATGTCGATCGCACTATTTTACAAATTCCTTTAAATCAGTTCCAATCCGCCGATTTAAAGCAACCGCTGCAAATAAACAGAAAATTTGACTTAGCAATTTCTCTGGAAGTTGCCGAACATTTGCCGGCTACCTGTGCCGAAAACTTTGTTAATTCTCTCACTCAACTAGCACCAGTGATTCTGTTTTCTGCTGCGATACCATTTCAAGGAGGCGTGGAACACGTTAACGAACAGTGGCCACAATATTGGGTTTATTACTTTCAGAAAAACGGGTATGCAGTTATTGACTGCTTGAGAAAAAAAATATGGAACAATGACAAAGTAGAGCCTTGCTACGCTCAAAATATCTTGATTTTTGTTAAACAAGAATACTTGTCGAGATATCCGAGGTTAGTAAATGAATATCACAATACCGATCTGAATCAATTAGCCATTGTCCATCCCAAGATTTATTTTTACAGCTTGCAATCGGCTAGAAATTCGGCACATAATTTACAATCAGAAAGTGTCAAACAAGTTACAGCCTCGCCACAATTGGCAGATCGACCTTTGGTATCTGTGATTATTCCCTGCTACAATCAATCTCATTTTTTGGTGGAAGCAGTAACTAGCGTGATTAACCAAACTTACAAAAATTGGGAAATTATCATTGTCAATGACGGCAGCTTAGATACTACCAGTACAGTAGCAAAAAATGCGATTGCAGCAAATCCCCAGCATCAAATTAGGCTAATAGAACAAGCTAATCAAGGGATATCAATGGCTAGAAATACTGGCATATCGGCAGCAAAAGGTCAATACATAATGCCCTTAGATGCCGATGATATTTTAGCTCCAAATGCCTTGATGTGTCTTTTAGAAATATGTCTAAAATCCAAAGTACCTTGCATAGCATTTGGTTCTTATCAACTTTTTGGCGGCAATGAAAATCACACAATACCCAGTTATGATTTATATTCACCAAAAAATATCAAACAATTTAATATGATTTGCACGTCTTCATTGTATCACAAATCTGTTTGGAATTTGGTCAACGGTTACAAAGCAGAGATGAAAGAAGGTTATGAGGATTGGGAATTTTGGGTTAATTGTCACAAACATAGCATTCCTTTTTGGGGAACGAGAGAAATAGTTCTTAATTATCGTAGCGTTCATGGTTCTAGGAATGCAACTGCTCAACAATATCATCACAAATTGGTAGCACAAATTGTTTCTTACAATCCAGAACTATACGAGATTGAAAGTGTAAACAGTGCTAACAAACTATTGGAATCAATCGGAAATCAATCTTTTTTATAATGAGTAAAGTCTTTACTACGAAGAATTTTCCGAAAGTTTGTAGTCAGGATTTTAGTGTTATCTACATATCTGCCATCACATCCAAAAAACGCTTAACCTGTTTTTCCCAAGTCCAATCCAGCATAAAATTAGCCGCAGCTAAACCGATCCGTTTTGCTTCTTCGCGATTAGTATAAACTTGCTCCAAAGCCTCGACAACTTCTGCCACATCAGACTCTCCCCAACCTTCTACACCAGAAAAAGGAGCCGTCAGTTTAACTCGTCCTTGATTCCATAAAGGATAGCAAATGTGGCTGTAAATCAAGTCTAAATGACCAGTATTTGCTGATAAAATAGTCGGAATTCCGCAAGCCATACTTTCCATTGCGACTAAATTAGTGCCCCCTTCACAGCGATTGGTGAAAACAGCGCAGTCGGCTTCTCGCAAAATTTGTCCAGCGAGGTGATTGGGAATTAAGCCGATGTCGATAAAAGAGTCAATCGGCAAACCGTTCGCCACTAACCATTGGGAAATTCCTAAACTTCCGTCGCGGTTGATATTGGGAAGCCCAGCCACGTTTCCAGTTTGTTCGATTCCTAACATATACTGAGGCCAGAAGTTGTGCCATGTTGTTAGTAACAAAGCCTCTGGATGTTTGGCGCGAAATCGTTTGAAAGCGGCAATTACAATATCTTGACCTTTGCGATATTCTAGTTTGCCGCCGGAGAAAATCACGAAGCGATCGCCAAATAGATTAGATTTGGGTGCAGGATGAAAAATTGTTGGGTCAATTCCTTGATGTACCATCGCTACATTAGTCAAGCCCCGGCTTCTCAAAACATCTGCATTCCAGTTGGAACCTGCGACAATCGCGCTATATTTTTTGGCTGTTTCTAGTGCTTCTGCTTTGATTCGTGTGTCTTCAAAAAATATGACTCCTATTTGACAAGCGCTGGTAATTTGATTGTCAACTCCAGAGGATGCTAAATTATTCCCCAAAGCGTAAAGTACGGGAAAATTACAACTGATTTGTTTGTCGGAATTTGCTGCTACTAATTCCTGAAAAGTTTTTTGCTTTTCAATTACAGGTAGTAACAGGGATTTATGCAGCGGATTCATCGCTTCTGAGGTGATTGATGGCGCTGCTAAAAGTGCAACTTCCCAGGCAGGATTTTGCCGCAGTTGTAGTGTTAAATTCATGGCGTAAATTCCCCAGCCACTGGTTATACTGAGGGGCCAAGTAATGCCGATTCCGGTAATTTGTGCGGGAGTTTCTGGGGGTTGGATTTGAGGCTGAGCCTCTGGATTGGCGTTACCAGGCTGAGCCTGAGAACGAGTAGATTGTAGGGGCGGTGTCCCCGTGCCCGCCCTCTCTAGCAAGGCTGCTTTTATACGATCGCAAACTCCATCCCAATCACCGGCTTTTTGCTGCCTAAACAACCGCACAGTGGGATACCAAGGGCTATCTTCGCGTTCCAGCATCCAGCGCCAATCGGGAACAAAAGACAGCAAAATCCAGACTGGTTTGCCCAAAGCACCGGCCAAATGCGCCACAGAAGTATCTACGCAAATTACTAAATCGAGTTGCGAAATAATTGTTGCCGTGTCGGCAAAATCTACGCAATGGTCGCTCAAATCTTCAATTTGGTGTTGCTTTAATAAAGTAATATCGCCTCCTGACAAATCTTTCTGAAGGCTGTAAAAACTCACTCCCGGAACATCTACAAATTTCACAAAATCGCTCAATTTACACGATCGCCGATGGTTGTTGCGGTGCAGCGGGCCGCCCGCCCACACAATACCTACTTTTAGGTTATTATTCGGATCTAGGGAAAATTTAAAATCCTGTGGCGGAGCTAAATAAGGAATATTCGCCGGTATATTTTCCAAAGTCGTTCCCAGAATTCTGGGCAAACTTAGCAGCGGGGCTTGCACTTGAAAATCTATCAAATCGCTCGGCTTGACTCCAACTCTATCGACTCCTGCAATTCCTTCAAATAAACGCTTCAGCAAGACATGACAAGCAACAATAACTTTGCCACCTTTTTGCTTAACTAAAGGAGCGTAGCGGATAAACTGTATCGTATCACCAAAACCTTGTTCAGGGTGCAATAAAATTGTTTTTCCCTGCAAATCAGAGCCATCCCAAAGCGGTTGCTCAAAAGAGCGCCGATCCAATTGTTCAGTTTGCCAGCGCGATTCGTACTCCGCAAAACCACGCTCAAAATTTCCAGTTAAGAGCAAAGCTAAGGCTAGTCTCAAGCGCCAATTTGGCGAGTTGGGACGTAGTTGAATTGCTTTATTGTAGAAGTCGATCGCCTCTGCTACTTTTCCTTCTTCTTCGAGGGCAGAACCCAAGTATAAGTTTGTTTCGCTCAGGTTGGAATTGGTTTCTAACGCTTGTTTGTAGTGCGAAATTGCCTCTGTTATTTGCCCGTTTTCCTGTTTGAGATAACCTAAATAACTGTGGGCTTCGGCGTAGCTGGGTGAGGTGGCAATTACTTGTTCGTAGCGAGCGGCTGCCTCTGCTTTTTTACCTTGTTTTTCTAAGGCTTTTGCTATGTGAAATTGTACCTGTGCGGGCGATAAAGAAAATCGAGGCGGAGCCTCTGGATCTGCGTTACCAGGCACAGCCTGGAAACGAGTAGATTGTAGGGGCGGTGCCCCCATGCCCGCCCTCTCTAGCAAGGCTGTTTTTACGCGATCGAATACTTCTTCCCAATCGCCCGGTGTTTGCTGCCGAAACAGTCGCGCCGTCGGATACCAAGGGCTGTCTTCGCGTTCCAGAATCCAGCGCCAATCCGGCATAAAACACAGCAAAATCCATACGGGTTTACCCAAAGCACCGGCTAAGTGCGCGACAGCGGTATCCACGCAAATTACTAAATCTAGTTGCGATATCACCGCCGCAGTGTCGGCAAAATCGTTCAAATTGTCGCTCAAATCTATCACGGGAATTTGAGTTAACAAACTACGATTGTCAGGCGATAAGTCTTTCTGAAGACTGTAAAAACTTACACCGGGAATATCTAACAATTGCAGAAAATAGCTTAAATCGCTCGATCGCTGAAAATCCTTCAAATGTTCCGAACTTCCAGCCCACGCAATCCCAACTTTAAACTTACCATCGGAATTTAGGGAAAATTGCCAATTCGGTGGCGCAGCTAAATAAGGAACATTTGTCGGTATATTTTCTAAATTTGTTCCCAGAATATGAGGCAAACTCATCAGCGGTGCTTGCACTTGGAAATCCGGCAATTCATCCATGCGAACAGCCACTTGTTCGATGCCAGGAATCTGCTTAAATAAACGCTTCAGTTCTTGATAGCAAGAAATGATTACTTTGCCACCTTTTTGCTGCACAATTGCCGCGTATCGCACAAATTGAATGGCATCGCCTAAACCTTGTTCGGATCGGAGCAAAATAGTTTGTCCGTTCAAATCTGAACCGTCCCAAACTGGTTGATCAAAATTCAACCGTGGTAATTTTGTCGCCTGTTCAGTTTGCCAGCGCCACTCGTATTCTGTTAAACCGCGCGACAAATCCCCAGTCAACAGCAAGACTAAGCTTAAATTGAAGTGAGATTTAACACAATTTGCATCAAGTTCTATAGCTTTACTGTAACACAAAATTGCTCGATTTACGTCTCCTAATTGTTCAACAGCACTGCCTAAATTAGTAAGAGCTTCTAGATAATTAGGGTTCAAAGATATGGCTCGTTCCAAGCTAGAAATTGCCTGTTCTATTTTTCCCGCCCCCAAGCATAACGTTCCCAGGTGATAGTGTCCTTTAGGATTGTTTGGTTCTGCTTCAATTGCACGCTCGTAAAGGCGTTCAGCCTCGGCTAACTGAGATTGTGTTTGCATCGCCGCACCCAAATTTACCAGCGCGGGCGCATAATTGGAATTGACCGAAAGCGCCTGATGAAAACACGCGATCGCACTCGGCAACTCGCCCTGCTGCTGGAGTATCGCACCGAGATTGTTGAGAGCTTTGACGTAAAGGGGATTCAGGGCGATCGCCTTTTGAAAACAAGATACAGCATCGGCTATATTGCCTTTATCTTGCAGCAAAATACCCAAGTTATTCTGCGCTTGAGCGCAGTTAGGGTCGATTTCGATCGCGCGCTGATAATAGGTGGCAGCTTCGGCTAAATTGCCTGTTTGGTGGAGTGTCACTGCCAAATTAGTGGCGGTTTCGATCGAATTCGGCTGCAAAACTAAAGCATTTTTAAAACGAGCGATCGCCTCGGAAAATCTACCTTGTGCTTTCAGCACATTTCCGCTATTAAACTGTTTTTGAGCTAAGTCAACATTGGGCTGACTTTCTATTAGTGATTGAGCTTCCTGATGCTGATAAATTCTGTCTCTGAGCGCGAAACCCGCTTCTTCTAAAACTCCTTCCCAATCTCCCACTGTTGACTGGCGAAACAGTCGCGCCGTCGCATACCAAGGACTATCTTTGCGATGCAACATCCACCGCCAATCCGGCACAAAACAGAGCAAAATCCACACTGGTTTGCCCAAAGCACCAGCCAAGTGTGCCACACAAGTATCTACAGAAATAACTAAATCCAGAGCGGAGATAGCCGCCGCAGTATCCGCCAAGTCGTGCAAATAAGAGCTTAAATCTGTTACTGGCATTTGCTCTAACAAAGCGCGATCGTCTGTCGTCATTTCCTGTTGCAAACTGTAAAAATCTGCTCCGGGAATATCTAACAGTTTTGTCAATAAATTCAGGGGTAACGATCGCACCTTATTTTGGGAATTTTTAGGATTGCCAGACCACACAATCCCTACTTTCAAATTAGTAGTTGGATTGAGAGTAAATTCCCAACCGGGCGGCGGAGCTAAATAAGGAACATTCGCCGGTATAGTTTCTAAAGTTGTTCCCAGAATGTGTGGCAAACTCATTAGCTGCGCCTGAACTTGAAAATCCGGCGCATCCTCTGGATTAACTATTAACCCATCGATTCCCAAAACTTGTGCAAACAAGCGCTGCAAGTGCGGCAAACACCAAACAATTACCCTGCCGCCTTTTTGCTTGACTAAATCTGCATAGCGGATAAACTGAATTGCATCGCCTAAACCCTGTTCCGGGCAAAGCAAAATAGTTTTTCCCTCCAAATCTTTACCATCCCAAAGTGGCTGAATAAAGTTGTGGCGCCGGAACTGTTTTTCTTTAACTAGGAGTCGCCATTCGTACTCGCAAAAACCACGCTGCAAGTCTCCAGACAGCAGCAAAACTAAACCTAAATTTAGGTGAGCTTCCGGGTTAGCGACATTAAATTTTACTGCTTGGCTGTAGCAGGTGACAGCATTTGTAACTTCGCCACGATCGTGCAAAGCACTTCCCAAACTGGTGAGGGGATTGATATAACCGGGTTTGAGTTCGATCGCCCGACGGTAACAATCGATCGCCTCTGCCATTTTTCCCACTTCCTCAAAAGCTTTGCCGAGATTGTTCAAAGCTTGTGGAAAGTCGGGTTCCAGGCTTAAAGCTTGCTGATAGCAGGCGATCGCATCTTCAATTTTGCCCTGTTTATGCAGGACAATTCCTAGATTGCCGTGAGCCTGTGCACTGGCTGGCGATGCCTGAATCGCTTGCTGGCAAACAGCTAAATCCTCATCCAACTTATCTGGGCTAGACAGCGAACTCCCGCAAGCGAGATCAGTTTCTGCCCCATCCGGTTGCAGCGCCAGAACTCGATCATAGTATGCGATCGCGCGGTCAATTTTGCCCTGTCGGATCGAGGCGTATGCTAAATGCTGCAAAGCCTCCACATCATTGGGAGCGATCGCGATCGCCCGTTCGTAATTCGCGATCGCGCGTTCGTAATTCGCGATCGCATCCTCCCCTTGTGCCTCCAAAGCAATTCCCAAATTCAAATAAGCCACCGCGCAATTAGGATTGACTTTAATCGCTTGCTCGTAGCAGCTTATAGCCTCCGCCACATCCCCTTGCTCTTCCCGCAACAGGCCCAAATTAATCAGCGCTTCCGCGCAATTCGGGTTCAAAGAAAGCGCCCGCTCATATTGTGCGATCGCCTCTTCAGTCTCCCCTGCTTCCGCGAGCGCGCTGCCCAAATTGCTCGCAGTTTCCGCCAAATTCCCGTCGATTGCTAGCGCTTCTCGGTAGTGCGCGATCGCCTCTGTTAGCCTGCCCGCTTGCTGTTTGACAACGCCTAAATTGCTGTGAGCGGCCGCGTAATTAGGATCGATCGCGATCGCTCGCTCATAACAAGCGATCGCACCGCCAAAATCGGCTTGCTGCTGCAAATCCACGCCCAACCGAAACTCTGCATCCGCCGCATCCGACGGCACAAATGCTGCTGCAACCGCGCCTAGAGCTGCCGCAACCCGATCGAAAACGTCCTCCCAGTCGCCCCGCTGATGCTGGCGAAACAGCCGCGCCGTGGGATACCAAGGACTATCTTCCCGTTCTAGCAGCCACCGCCAATCCGGCGAAAACGCCAGCAAAATCCATACTGCTTTGCCCAAAGCCCCCGCCAAATGGGCGACAGCGGTATCGACACTAATGACTAAATCCAGTTTGGCGATCGCAGCAGCAGTATCAGCAAAATCGCCAAAATACGGGCTCAAATCTACGATCGACGTTTGATTCAACAGCGCGCGATCGGTCTCGGAAACCTCTTTCTGCAAGCTGTAAAAACTTACCCCCGAAACGTCCAAAAGCGGCAGAAACTGGCTTAAACTGCACGAACGCTGCTTGTTTTTGCGGTGTTTTGGATTCCCCGCCCAGACAATGCCAACTTTCAAATTGCGATCGGGCAAAAGTCCAAATTCAGCACCCGCAGGCGGAGATAAATAAGCAGTATTTGCCGGTATTGTTTCCAGCTTTGTACCAAGAATATACGGCAAACTCAACATCGGCGCTTGCACGTCAAATTCCGGCAGTGGCTCGCCTTTAACTATTAGCAAATCAATGCCATCAACCGTTGCAAACAAACGGTGCAATTGCGGGTAACAGCCCACAATGACCCTACCGCCTTTATTTTTGACGATCGCAGCGTAGCGAATAAACTGAAGCGAATCGCCTAAACCTTGTTCGGCGTGCAGCAAAATAGTCTTTCCCACCAAATCAGAACCGTCCCACAGCGGTCGGTATTCTCTCGCCGAAACACTATTATCCGGCCCCGTCAAAAAACAGGAATGACCAGTGTGAAATTCTTTAATTTGCCAGCGCCACTCGTATTCAGCGAGACCATTTTCCAAATCTCCCACCAACAGCAAAGCCAAGGATAAATTCAGGTGAGCGCTCGCGTGATTGGGGTTTAAATGAATCGCTCGTCTGTAGCAGGTGATCGCATCTTCTACCGCGCCTTTTTCCAAAAACGTCCTGCCTAAATTGTTAATAGCTTCCACAAAATCCGGCAGCAATTCTAGAGCTTTGTGATAATACTCCAGTGCATCTTCTAAATTGCCCTGTTCTTGCAACACTGTTGCCAGATTGTTGTAAGCTTCCCAGCTATGCGGATGAATTTCCAGCGCTCGTCTATAAAGGTTTACAGCCTCTAAAAGTTCGCCTTTTTCTTGCAGCGCCACGGCTAAATTAATCAGGGCGGGTACGAAATCCGGTTGAGCTACAAGAGCTTGTTCGTAATGTGCGATCGCCTCTTCCACTTGACCTTGTTCCTCAAAAATCTTTGCCAAGTTGTAAGCTGTCTGAGGAATATTTGGATCGATGACTAAAGCTTCTCGATAATGCGGGATGGCTGCCTCCAATTCGCCCTTTTCTTGCTTGAGAAAACCAAAATTAATCCGCGCTTGAACGCAATTTGGCTCAATAGATATAATATGTTCGTAAAGGGCGATCGCCTCTTCCCGATCTCCTGTTTCCATTAACTGTTCTGCTTGCCGCAATAAATCCTCTAAAACAACCGGGTTATCGCCACCCGTTCCGATCGCAACCGAGGTCTCAATTCCCTGCGATTGCTTAGCTGCGGAGCCTTCTGCTAACCCTTCGCTCCCCATCACAAATATTTGTTTACTCTCTTTAACCACGCTTGCACCTGTCATTTTGAGAGCCACAGAATCGAGGTCAGGCGTATTATTAGCAGTCATTGCGAGGGAAACGAAGTCAAGCTGGCCGTGGGCAGAACCCTCGGAATAACTAGCAGTATTGGCGATCGCAAATAAACTCAAAGCCGCCTGTACTTCCTCAAACAATTCTTGCCAACTTTCCGGCTGACTTTGGCGGAAAAGCCTCGCAGTTGGATACCAAGGATTATCTTCACGATCCAGCAGCCAGCGCCAGTCAGGAGCAAAAGAAAGCAGCACCCAAACCGGTTTTCCTAAAGCACCGGCTAAGTGCGCCACAGCCGTATCGACAGTAATGACTAAATCCAGTTGAGATATAGCCGAAGCGGTATCAGCAAAGTCGTTCAAATGCTGAGTTAAATCCGGTACTAAGTGTTGGTGCAACAAAGTGCGATCGCTCTCGGACAAGTTTTTTTGTAAACTATAAAAAGCAATTCCCGGAACATCCAAAAATCGAATAAAATCGCTCAAGCTGCAAGAACGCTGATTGTCTTTGCGGCGCTTCGGACTCCCCGCCCAAACAATCCCCACCTTCAATTTGGCATCAGAAGAAAGCGCAAACTTGCACTCAGCAGGCGGATATAAATAAGGAACATTGGCAGGTATTGTTTCCAGAGTTGTCCCGACAATTCGCGGCAAACTCATCAGCGGTGAGTGAACGTCAAATTCTGGCAAACCTTCCAGACTAACTGATAAATATTCAATACCAGGAACTGTCGCAAACAACCGCAGCAGTTCTGGATAGCAAGCCACCATAACTTTAGCGCCTTGGCTGCGAAGAATTGGGGCGTAGCGAATAAACTGAATCGAATCGCCAAAGCCTTGCTCGACGTGGAGTAAAATAGTTTTCCCATGCAAATCCGAACCATCCCAAACTGGCTGTTTAAATTGCCTCGGTTGTAGTTGCGGAGTACGCAACCGCCACTCATATTCAGCAAAACCTCGCTGAAAATCTCCAAACAATAGCAAAGTTAAGGCGAATTCCAGGTGGGCGGTGGCGTTGTCTGGCTGCAATTCCAATGCTCGACTGTGACAAGAAAAAGCCTCTTGAAACTCTCCTAAATCGACCAAAGCGTGTCCGAGATTGTTAATAGCCTCCACGAAGTCTGGCTTTAAGTTTAATGCTTGTCGGTAGTGGGATATTGCTGCTTTTGCATTGCCTTGTTCGTGGAAAAATGCTCCTACATTGTTGTGAGCTTCGGGATTGTTGGGGTCGATTTTTACCGCTTGCTGGTAGCAGTTGAAAGCTTCAGCTAATTTACCTTGCTGCTGCAAAACTGTTCCCAATCCCATCAGAGAATATATCAAATTAGGATCTATTTTTAAAGCGTGAACGTAATAAGCTACCGCCTCGTTTAATTGATTTTTTTGTTTAAATAAATTTCCTAAGTTGTGCGCTGTTTCGTGCAGGTTGGGGTCGATTCGCAGCGCTGTTTGGTAATATAAAATAGCCTCGTCTATTTCACATAATTGCTGTTTAATCCAGCCCAAGTTATTGTAGGCGATTGCGGAATTTGGCTGAATTTTGATGACTTGTTCGTAACTGGCGATCGCCCTTTGATACTCGCCTACATCCAGCAAAAGATTAGCCTTATTTAAATGTGCTTCTACAAAATCTGGCTTTTGGGCGATCGCTTCTTCGTAAAAGTCGATCGCCTCGGCAATTTTTCCCTGCTGTCTCGACGCTATTCCCAACAAACACAGCACGTTTGCTGATTCCGGCTGCACTTCTATTATTTGCCGGTACAAATTCTCAGCTTCTAACAAACGGCCCGCTTGGTGATGTTCCCAAGCTAATTTCAAAGAGTCTTCGGCACCCAGTTTGCAGGCAGATTTCCGCGATTTTTTTTGAGAAGCCATAGTTGTCTTGCTTGTTTGGGAGTTCGCTAACTTGTAATTGCCAACTTGTTCTAATGTGTTAACTCTTCCTTCCTTCTTCCTCCTTCCCCCTTCCTTCTTCCTTCTTCCTTCTTCCTTCCTTCTATCCTTTACATCCGTTACATAATCCGTTGCCGAACTTCCTTCTTCCCTCTTCCTTCTATCCTTTACATCCGTTACATCCGTTACATCCGTTGCCGAACTTCTACCCCAACAAACAAGCTGCGGGAAAAATCAGATATTCTAAGAAAAACAACTTCCAGATAAACTGATAAAATGCAGCAATTTCTATTTTATCGTCCAAATCAACTTTCGTGCTCCAAAACCACATCAAACCCAAAGCCGCCAAATGAGAAACTGCCAGAAACACTAAATTAACATTAGACAATACGATCGCTCCCGCCAAAGTCGCGCCCAAATAACAAACCGTCAATACCCAGCGAGATAAATTAAAGACGGCAGGCTTGCCCAGCTCAATGGTAAACGTAGTAATATTATATTGCTTGTCCCCTTCCATGTCGGGGATATCTTTAAAAATGGCGATCGCAAACGTAAACACCACAACAAAAACCGTCAGCACCCAAACTTCCGCAGGAATCCGAAAAGACATACTCTCCAAACTCCAGCCAGAAAAAGCGCTTTTCGCCCTTCCCAAACCCAACACCCAATTAAAGTGCAAAAATAACCCTAAATTTACGATCGCGCCCCGCACCGTAAAAATGCACAGCGCCGCCCAAAAAGGAAACCGTTTCAGCCGAATTGGGGGCAGAGAATAAGCAGTCCCGATTGCCAAACTAACGCCAACGGTAGCCAGCAAAAACGGGCCTTGTAAAACCGCCGTCAAAATTGCTATAATGCCCGTAGCAATTACAATTAATTCCCCGGTTTTCTGAGAAAACACTCCCGAGGCGATCGGCAAATACGGCTTATTTATTTTATCAATTTCAACATCTTCTAACTGGTTCAATCCCACAATATAAATATTGCCGCAAATGCAAGCCAACCAGGCAAAAGCTAGGGGCCCAAATACAGGATTCACAAACAGCCGCGCACTTTGGGAGATCGCATACAAAGCCAATACACTCAAGCTAGTACCCACAATTGTGTGCGGCCGAGAAAACTCCCAAAATGCCCTCACCCAGCTTTGCGGAGCCGAGCTATTTTTATCACTCCAAGACTTGCCAATCGAATCATTGCCCATAAAACTCACACCCACGCCAAACAAATAATATTCTGTAGGGTGCGTAATACGCACCTTACTCATCAACTCAAGACTCAAAAATTCTCTGATATATGCCTGTTATTTTACAGCACAAATCAGCCCAAAACGAATCAACCCGCTCTGATATCCACGGCTCATCAATCCGAGAGCAAGTGCTGCTTGAATAGTCGTCCAACCGCTAGTTAGCAAACCCCAAATCGCGCTCGGAGTCAAAGCAGAATCGATCACCACATCCCAAAAAGGAGCCACAGCTTTTGACCAATCAGCGGTGCGAATACTTGTCAAAGGCAAACTGCGGACAATTTCCTCGTATTCCGGTAAAGAAATCACATAAGGCAAAGCATAAACCCGGTAAATTTCTGCCAATTCCTTTCTCTCTTCATCAGTTAATTCTCCCGCCGTTTCTCCCAGCGGGCGGTGACACCAAGTTGCCAATATCAAAGTTCCTCCCGGCTTGAGTACGCGGCAGCATTCCTGCAAAAACTTAATTTTGTCTGGCATATGTTCGCCACTTTCGAGCGACCAAACCAAGTCGAATGACTCATCAGGAAAAGGCATATTCAAAGCATCGGCAACCAAAAAATTCACATTGCTTTCAAGCCCAGCAATTTTAGCGCGTTCGGTCGCTCTGTTGGCCTGTACCGGACTCAGAGTAATCCCGGTAGCTGTAACGCTAGCGCCCGTTTTGTTGAGTTCGGGCGATCGGCTATAATTTTGATCCGCCTCGCCATCCAACTTTAAATTATTTTGAGCGATCGAACTAAACTTTTCGGTCAAATACAGTGTGCTGCCGCCGATCCCGCAACCGACATCGAGAATGCGGTAAGATTCACACAGTGCCTTCTCTGAGGGTACTCCAGCCCAGCCCAGCAGTTCTTCTATCAAATCTATCTGAGCCTGTCGGCGCTCTTTTTTCAAATTGCCATCCGGGCCGTAGTAACCGTGGTGCATATGTTCGCCCCACACCTGCTCCCACAAACCGCTAGAAGCGTCGTAAAGTTGCTGAATTTGCTGGTAAAGTGTTGATGTCATCGCCGGATCGCAAGTTATTAAAGGAATTCTACCGTTATTTTCCCGCTGTTGTCATAGAAATTGGCGATTGAGTTTGATCGGTCTCCGGCCTTCGCCAGATAGAGATGTCCTGATTTCAAGCCCGACGCTCTATTTGTGGGTTCCCTCTCAAACCTCAAATCTCAAATCGATTTGTGGCTTCCCTCTCAAACCTCAAATCCAAAATCGATTTGTGGGTTCCCTCTCACATCCAAAATCTCAAATCTAAAACCTAAAATCGAATGACTGTCTCGCGAACCATTGCTTTGGGCTTTCTCGCTGTCATCCTCGCAGGTGCTTTATTGCTGATGATGCCCTTTTCCACAATTGATGGAACTTGGAGCGATCCAATAACAGCACTGTTTACCTCTACTTCCGCTGTCTGCGTCACGGGCTTGTCGGTTGTGGATGTCGGAAAATATTACTCTTTTTGGGGGCAACTGTGCCTAGTTTTACTGGTGCAAATAGGAGGCTTGGGCTACATGACAGCCACGACTTTCTTGCTGCTGTTATTGGGGCGCCGCTTTGGCTTGAAAGACAAAATTGCTCTGCAACAATCTCTCGACAAATCCGGGCTAGCCGGCGTAGTACAACTCGTGCAGTCAATTCTAGCAACAACGCTTTTGTTTGAATTAACAGGAGTGTTTTTGCTGATGACGGTTTTCGTCCCCCAATACGGATTTAAAGAGGGTGTGTGGTCTGCTATATTTCACAGCGTTAATTCCTTTAACAACGCGGGTTTTAGCATCTATTCAGATAATTTGATCGGCTACATCAGTTCGCCTATGGTTAACTTCACAGTCAGCGGTTTAATCATATTTGGGGGAATCGGCTATCAAGTAATTATGGAAATGTACCTGTGGCTGCGCGATCGTTTCAACAAAAGCCCTATCTGCACAGTTTTTTCCCTGAACTTCAAAGTTGTTACCACTACAACGGCTGTCCTTTTAATTTTAGGAACCCTAGCCTTTTTGGTGCTGGAATACGACAACCCAGACACTTTCGGCTCTCTAACTTTTCCTCAAAAGCTGATGGCAGCTTGGTTTCAATCTGTTACTCCCCGCACGGCGGGGTTCAATACAATTAGCATTGGCCAAATGACCGAAGCCTCGCTATTTCTGACTATCGCCCTGATGTTTATCGGCGCCAGTCCTGGCAGCACCGGCGGCGGAATCAAAACCACAACTTTTAGAATATTGTTTTGCTGTACCACAGCAGTTCTCGAAGGCCAGGAAGATGTAGAGTGCTATCAGCGTCAAATCCCGCCAGCAATGATTCTAAAAACCATTAGTGTAGTCTTCGGTTCCATGTTGGTCGCGTTCACATCTGCAATTTTAATCGAGCTGACCAATCCCCAAGTAGAATTTATCGCAGCGCTGTATGAAGCAGTTTCAGCTTTTGGCACGGTCGGTCTTTCCACTGGGATTACACCCACGCTTTCAGCGCTCGGTAAGCTGGTTTTGATTGCTACAATGTACATAGGTCGGGTTGGCGTGTTGCTGCTGATGAGTGCTGCCTTCGGCGATCCTAAACCCAGGTCTTTTAAGTATGCCGAGGAAAGTTTGTTAGTGGGATAAAAAATTCTCCCTCGTTGCTGATAATCTAAACAATGGGTGACAACCCAAATCCACTTTTACTACTTACCCAAAAATCAAAAGGAGGCGGCGCTGTCTCTGCTAAAATTTAAACAGCAAGACGCTCAGCGCTGGATATTCAGTGAACCTGTCATCTTTAAATTTTTTTCGCACTTTGCGCGCCGACAACAAGCAGTTTGCAGTTATTGGTTTGGGACGCTTCGGCAAAGCTGTGTGTTCGACTCTGCACGGTTTGGGTTACGAAGTCCTGGGAATTGACACCGATGAAAAAAAAGTAACTCAAGCTTTGAACGATCGTATTGCTGCTCACGTTGTGCAGTTAGATTCTACTGAGCCTAGCGCTCTTCAGGAAGCTGGTATATTTGAGTTTGAAACAGTGATTGTGGCGATCGGCAATTACCTCGCAGAAAGCATTACCACCACCCTAAATCTTAAGGAAGGCGGGGTAAGTCACGTAATAGCCAAAGCTTCTTCGGAAACTCACTTAAAACTGTTGAAAAAAGTCGGCGCAGATCATGTAGTTTTTCCAGAACGAGAAATGGGGTGCTCTTTGGCCCGGATTCTTACACAACCCAGCATTTTAGAACGGTTTGACCTCGACCCAGAGCACAGCATCGTTGAGGTGCTCGTTCCTGAAAAATTTGACGGTAAAACCATCTCGGAATTGGAGCTCCGGCGCAAGTATGGTTTGAACTTGCTAGCAGTCGGGCGCGCCGACAAGTTCGAGATCAATCCGCAGCCAAGCGAACGCTTGAAAAAGGGCGACGCGATGGTAGTAGTTGGTTCTAATAAAGATATCAGTCGCTTGCCAATTTAACAGCTCGACATTTTACGCAGATACAGCAACACTCCTGGACTCAGAAACCCACTTTCTTGTATTCCGAGTGTCGAAGTCCTCAGCAATTCTTGCGGGATGTGTGAAAATTTCAGAGCTTAACAAACCCGGTTGATCTAAAATAAACCGGGTTTCTCTGTCGATCTTTATGTTCTAATTTTTAACTGAAATATGTAAATTGAATTTCACCAGTTCTGGGGTTGGTTCCGTCTTTGCGACCCCCTCGGAGAACCTAGCCAGAAAAATCGCGAAAAATTTTAACAAGGTAGCAGCACTCGATCATCGCGCTCCCACAAATCATAGGAGCGCTAGCCCTGAAAATTCAGCCGACTTTCAAGATTTTTTGCAAATAAGCTTTGCCGAAAACCAGCACCGCCAATACTAGAGCAAGTTCAACAGGCCAAGGACACGCCGCCACCAACCAAATTAACGAACACATTCCAATAATTGCAGCTATGGGAGCCGGAATTCCGTCTAGCGTTCTGTTGTCAGTCCCGGCAGTCACCCACCAAGCAATCAAGCATACAGTCAACGGAATCAAGCAACTTGTGATCATGATTTTTACCCCATCAATTTTTTGACATATGGCATCTGAGCATATTGTAACAATACATCAAAGATTCGGAAATGCACCAATAATTACGATAAAATTTAAGGTTAGGTAATTCATACGCTGGAGTGATAAATTTTTTAAATTTTTAGCTTTGGCTCTCTCCGAAGGCATAATTAGGCGGGCATCAAGCATGATTTAGGGATTTTTATTTCTATAAAAGTGCTTTTCTTTTCTACCTTCAGATGAATTGCGATGCGCTCATCTCTGCAAGTTATACTCAGGATGGCAGTCAGTTACTGTAGAGCGTGAATCAATGGTGGGCAAATTTTTTCGCAAGCCAGAATCAGAAAACATCGATCGCGTCCCCCCGGGTCAATACATCGCCAACGGCTTTCCTGTGCTGACCTACGGCGATACACCCTCCGTCAGCATTGAAAGTTGGGAATTTAAAGTCTGGGGATTGGCAAAACCACAAACTTTCACTTGGTCGGACTTCCAGGCCATGCCCCAAAATAACTTTACGGCGGATTTTCACTGCGTCACCCGGTGGTCAAAACTCGACGTGCAGTGGACGGGAGTCAAAGTCACAGATTTTATGAATTATATAGAAGTCGATCCGAAAGCTCTGCACGTCCTAGAACACTGCTACGGCGGCTACACTACCAACATTGCGATCGCCGACTTCCTCCGAGAAGAAAACTTTTTCGCCCACACCGTCTTCGGCGAACCTCTATCCGCAGACCACGGCGGCCCAATGCGGCTCGTAGTTCCCCACCTGTACGCTTGGAAAAGCGCTAAATGGATTAACGGCCTGGAGTTTACAGAAACCGAAGAACTCGGTTTTTGGGAACGCAACGGCTACCACCAGCGGGGCGAACCTTGGGCAGAGGAACGCTACAGCGGTCTGTTTTGATGCGGGCGATCGGGAGCAAGGACGGAACCACAGCTTCTCTATAGAATCTTTGTTGAGGGGCAATCCGCTCTTTTACCGCTTCAATCTGCGGAAATTGCATCTCCTCGATCGCATCTTGGGGATATCTCACACCAGGGGCTCTATTTAATTCAACCAAAATACGTAGACCCAACGATCGCATTTTGTACGTAATTTACCCGATAGATAAACTACTTTAACTCCCCTACACCAGCCCCAAAAAACACATATTCCCAGTTTCTGGCTAATAGAAAACTTCTGGAACTGTCAGTACCCACGAATATTACCGTATTTATACTTAAGTGTTTGCTATTGAGAATTTAGACTTGAGAATATCATAAAAAATTAGCATAAACCCGATCCAAATTACTTGGGCTGACCCGCGCTCCATGCCCGCGAATGCAAGGTTTCAAGCCACAATATTGATAATTATTTAGTGGGTATTATTAGGGAGCGCTCGCCCGTCGGCAGATGCGATCGACAGCATTTGTGAAGGTTATGTAAAGGCTTGATAAAGAATATGTCAAAATTCACCTAAAGTGAACCAAATACAAACAAAGTATCGCATAATGAAAATATTAAGACCATCGCACAAAAGGAACAGGTTATGAATACCAAACTCTTATCCGCCCTAACAGCTACCGCCGCCGCCACAGCTCTGTTTGGCGCCGGAGCTCCAGCTCAAGCCTTCTCCTTTGGTACCAACGGCATCACATTCAGCCAAGATACAAGCGTCAAGTTTAGCTTCAAAGAATCTCACGGTATGTACCAATCCTCTTTGGGAGTCTACAGTGTGAAGGACTCGGCGGTCTCTCTAGTTAGCACCCTGTTTTCGGAAACTAAATCCTCAGACAACCAGTGGGAAAACGAATGGAAAGGAACTCTGGGCAATACAGTCGTGGGTTCTGGCTCGGCAGTATTCACATTCCTGGCAAATCAAGTTTACACTTTGGGGCTCGACAGTGGCTGGGGTGGCAGTGTCTACTCGACCTCAAGCTTGAACACTGGCAGCCAGCAAGCGGTGTTTGGCGCGCAATCGCAACTGTGGGACGCACTTGGTAAAGAAGACACCAAAGTCTTCCAAGCTGCCGGACAATTCACAAACGGCACAAGTTCTCTGTTTAATGGAGGCACGCTAATCTCCTTCGACGATCGGGGTAACAAAAACGACGCAGACTTCCAAGACTTCGCAGTGAGCGCAGAAGCAGTTCCAGAACCGATGACAATGACTGGTTTGGCTCTTGGTTTGGGTGGCTTGGTTGCAGCACGCCGCCGCCGCGCTAGCAAGACGAGTTCATGATTTTTTTCAAATGGGAACAATCTCCTCATTTACGTTTTACAAAATAAAATTCAATTAGGAGGCGCGCTAATGAGAAATCGGCTCGCCTTTTGCTTGATTTGAAAAGTCAGAAGGGAGAAGTCATATCAATTCTGGTTGCACTCCTCATGATTGTTGACTGTTGACTGTTGACTAGGGGTCGCCAAACTGAATAATGGTTGAGTGTTGGATGTTGACTCGATTTTACGCCCGACGATGAAGCGCGGATTTGATATCAGAGGGAAGTTCGGCAACGCCCAGTCTACGGGATTTAATCGATTTAACAGATGGGTGTTGAGGGAAGAAGTCAAGCGTGAAGAAGTCCAGCGTGAAAAAAGAGGATTTGTCCCACTCTCCCACTCTCCCACTCTCTTCCTCTCCCAACTCAAAATTCAAAACTCACTCACGGTAAATTGTTCGATCGTACAAAGTCACCAGTATCGGTTGAGGAATTTTAATGTCCGCCCGGATGCACGCTACTTTAATCGCCACCACAGCCCTAGTGTTTGTCCGTCGCACCTGTGCTTGTTCGCGCAGCGTCCAATAGCGGACAATAAGATGCAAAGAACCATCGCTAAAGCCTGAATTATCAACATCGGCGTTGGTGAATTAGGGTATGATGATTTGAGAGTGCGATCGCCAAAAAATAACACTTCAAAAAACGCAGAGCTTATGCAATGTCCTGAATGTCTGTCAACTCATGTTAATAAAAATGGTCATAAAAAAGGTAAACAGAATTATATTTGTGTCGGTTGTGGCAGACAATTTATAGAGGGCTATCAACCTCATAAAGGTTATTCTGAAGATGTGAAACGTGAATGTCTCAAAATGTATGTCAATGGTCTGGGTTTTCGAGCAATTGGGAGAGTCAAAAATGTGCATCATACGACAATCATTAATTGGGTCAAACAAGTAGGAAAACTCTTGCCAGATTTTTATGAGGCCGAAATAACTCCACAAGTGGGAGAATTAGATGAATTAGAAACATTTGTTGGCTCAAAAAAAACTTGCACCTGGTTATGGACAGCAGTAGACCATTTTAAACCAGGTATTCTAGGATGGGTTTTAGGATCCCATAGTGCCAAAACCTTTGAACCACTATGGGAGATTGTTAATAAATGGAAATGCCATTTTTATGTGACAGATGGATGGAAAGTTTACCCTAAGTTTATTCCTGATGGAGATCAGATTATTAGCAAAACATATATGATAAGAGTTGAGGGTGAAAATACAAGATTAAGACATTATTTGGCTCGCCTAAAACGAAAAAGTCTTTGTTATTCTAAATCTGAACAAATGCTAAGATATTCAATTCAGTTACTAATTCACTATCTAAAATTTGCCGATGTTCCAGTTCCGTATCAAAATCAAAGAAATCATTTTCTGGCGTTGCTTAATCAGGGTATGAAAAAAATAACTTTAAAATCCCACAGCTTTGTGGATACTCGTTTCTATGACGGTCATATTTAGCGTTTCATACCGTAAATCAGCAACGCCACTTCACCAATAATCTCTGGATATCTCAGCTCATCTGGCATTTCCATAATTGCTCGTATTACTGGTTTCGCCATCGGGTTATCATATTCCAAATCATCAAGCCGATAGCGCTTGGCACGCTTAGCAATTTGAACAGTAATGCGGTAGCGATTGGAAGATTCCACCAAATCTTCAGCACGTTGGATGACTTTAAACGAATCAAATTGAGGACGTTTATATGACATAATTGAGTACCTTCTGGTAGAAATTTACAAGTAATAGGAGGGTTACTTCTTAAGATTAAATAAGAGCTAGTCGAACTTCTCAACAGGGTAGGCAAGCGACGCTTTTTTTCCTACCCTTATCGCTTAAAATCAGCGCTTTTTCAGTTTCTTCAAGTGCGATCGTCTCAAATTTTCCACCAACCCCCGCAACTGGTTCAAATTACCCGCTTCGCCCCCGTACTTCCACCGCACGTATGCCTGCGAAACCTCATCAATCACCTCAGCTTCATCAGTTGCATGATTCCCGCGCATAGCCTCAGCATACTCCAAAGGCGTTTGAGCGCGAGGTTTCACAAATCCCCTACTCGCCAAATCCTTCAGCATTTCCTGATAAACCCCCTCCACGGGCGGCAACTTCGCCAGCCAGCGGCGGTGGCGCCACTTGCGCCACAGTTGCCAAATTAACCAGCCAATAAAGCCAAAGCCGATCGCAGCAATCAAACCAGTAAATAACCCCACCCAACCCTTAGCAAACTGTCCCAGAAACCAGCCCACAATCAAAGTTATCCAGCCAATTACAAAACCTATGACTGAATCCAGCCCGCTTCTGAGAGGAGTCGGTAGCCAACCCGCGATCCAATTCCAAAACGATTCCAGCGCACTAAAAGTCTGGTTGTCTTCCACCGATGCCGGAATCAGCGGATAACCGGGAATCGGATTAAAAGCAAACCAGCCGTGATTGGGAAAATATACCTCCGTCATTAAAAAAGCGTCGGTATTTTTCACAACATAGTAACCAGTAAACGGGTTGAATTCCCCCGTATCGAACCCGCCAGCCATTCGGGCCGGAATCCCGATCGATCTGAGCATAATTGTCAGTACCGTCGAAAAGTGGTCGGGATATCCCCCTGTAACTTTTTTGCCGCCCTGAGTGTTTTTGTAGCCAAACAGAAAACCCTCCACTAAATCTTCACCTTCCTCTAAGTAAGGCAAAGCTTTCTCAATTTTATAATTAGGGTTTTGCTTCAAATATTGAGCTAAGTACAAAGCTTTTTCGTAAGGAGAATCAATCGGTCTGTCCGACTGAGATACTCTAGTTCTTGCCGCCAAGATTTCTTCAGTTTTTTCTCGCACCTTCTGGGCAACTTTCGGCGGCACATTCAAATAGAAGTTGCGAATATTTTTCGGGTAATTAGTACCAGTTTTCCCCAACAAAGAGCGATCGCGAAAAGGCACATTAGAAATTACCGTATAAGTCACACCCTCTCCCAATTCCGCAGGCGCTCGCAAACCCCCCTCCGCATCAATCGCCGCCTCTGGACTCGGAAAATAAAGCTCCTTCGGCTTGTTTAAAGCCGGAATCAAATTCGGCATTGGAGCAACAATAGTATAACTTTGAATCACCTCTTGAGTCCGAGGCGCATTGGGAAACGGATTCAAATAAAATTGATAAGACCAGCTAGGTCGAGTCAGCTTTTGAGCTTGTTCGTTGCGAGAAATTTCCCAACCCTGACCAGTGTATTTGTCAAAGCCTAATACCCGCCAAAAACCCGCAGCCTGCGATCGTACCCGCATCACCACTTGAGGTTTCATTTCCCCCCGCAAATTTTGATTAATTCGCTGGTTGAAACCGTAATAAAAAGTAGAGTCTACCTCTCCTGGCCCAGAGTCTGGGTTTCTCCCCCTTCCTCCGCCAGTCCCTTTTTCATTTCCCCCTCTAACATACCCCGGATTCAGAATGCTGCGCGAGTCAAACTCCCCCTGATATTGAATAGGAGCACTCACCGGAAAAGTCCGCAACTGATAGCCAGGGATGCGTGGCAAAAACGTAAAAATAGTCAGCCCCAACCCGACAGTTATCAGCAGTAGCCAAGCAAAATTCTTTGGGGATAAAGTAGCCGCAAATAGCGACAGGCTATCATTTTTTCCTTTACCTTGTGCTTTTTCGCCAATGGCTTCTGGCTTCACAAATCCCAAGCGCGATCGATAATCCAACACCAAAGTCGGAAGCGCTAAAGCCAAAAACACCAATAACAGCGGCCCAAAAGTCAAGGTTTGGCTAAGAGTCGCTGCTACCCCTAACAAAATTAGCCCGATTACCATCGAATAGCCTAAATCCTTGCGGCGAGGCAAATCGAAACTGTGCAGCACTTGAAGTTGGATTAACAGTTGCGCCAAAACTAACCGCGTATCATTCAATTCTCCCACCAAACGGCTAAAAAAAGCGAACAGCGCCACCAGCATTCCAATAGCTATGCAGAACTTAGCAGCTACATTGCGATCGCGGCGGCGGTACCAACTCCAAGTTGCTCCCACAATACTAACAGGCACAGCCCACAAGTTCAGAGCTTCTTCAGCAGCAACGTCAGTAGCTACAATTCCCACAATTACCAACAACTGAACTAGGATTCGCAGCAGTAAAGAATCCTCAATCACCGGCGGAGGCATGGCCTCAATCTGCTCCCACAGCTTACCCAACACAGGTATATTTCGCAGGTTATCAGTTGTCATGTGCACCCATCCAACTATTTTAGATTTTAGATTTTAGATTTTAGATTGAATCCACAGATAAATCTGGATTTTAACTAATATCTAAATCTTATTTCCCTGTCAAACGATTTTAGATTTTAGATTGAACCCACAGATAAATCTGGATTTTAACTAATATCTAAATTTTATTTCCCTGTCGTTAGATTTTAGATTGAACCCACAGATGAATCTGGTGGCTTTAACTAATATCTAAACTTTTTCGCTTTCCACGACCGAAGTCGAGGGATTGCATCTGTTTTTGTGTGAGGTCAAACCACAGAGTAAACACCTAGATTATTTACTCTAAATCGACCTTTCTAGTTGCTATCTTGTCCTGCCCAAATTGGACGAATAGCAAACATCAAAGGTCTGGTCTCGAAGTTTTGGAATCGAACTTCTAGGGCATAAGTCTTGTTAGGTTGCGGGTCAAACAACTCCACACTTAAATGCCCGGAATTCGGACGGTGTGCAGTTGCTTCGGCATCTCCTCCCTTGAGTTCCAAACTTCCTGCCCCGGGAAATTGGCACTCAACTCTTAAACACGGCATTGGCTGTTCTCTGTTGGGGTTCGAGAGGTATTGAGCCTCCAGAGTCAGCGAACCCAAACCAGTCAGCCACTCCCGCGAAACCGGCGGCTGATTCACAGGACAATCGAGAGTTAGAGACTCAATGATTTCCTTGGCGGCCAACAGCGACAGCACCATTTGTTGATCGGTACTGGCTGCTTCGTAATTTGGGAAATCTTCTAAATCTAGAAGTCCTCGCAAAGAACCTCGGAGCACTAAACCAGCTAACTCGTTGAGTTCCTGAGACTGGCCCGGAAATAAGCCATCTACAGCACGAACTAACTTTGAGCCTTGCCGCAGCGACGACATTACCAGTTCCTGACAAGGTTCTAGCAGTTGAGCAAAAACCCCTTGGGCGATCGGAATTGGCAGGCGGCCCCACCTGATATTTTGTAGTTGGGGAGTCCAGATGTGTAGGGGAGGAACCCATTGCGGGGCTACATCGTCTGGGTAATCGTGGTCGTAGCTTTTGAATTCTGTTTCCCAGGGGAACAGCGGCGGGTTAGATTCAATTTCGGCTCTAAGCCTTTCTTTTAACAAGGTCTGAAAACGGTCTTGCACGGTCGGTATTTCTCCAATTGTCAGCGGTTGTGCGGGTGCATTGTTGTGCGCCCCCACTTGATAGTCCAGCGGGTCTGGTTCGTCCCATTCCCAGTATTCCACCCCGGAATTGTCTTCTGTGTCGCCCCACTCTTCTGAGCGAGGGGATGGATTGAGGTTTTCCTCATTTTCGTTAGAGGTATTCGCGATCGGCACCTGCAATATCCAGTCTAAAAAATGGCGATCGAAAGCCTCTGCATCCCTGTTCGTTTCGTTATTCATCACTAGATGCCCCTTCTCCGGAATCTGAACGATTTCGCAATTCCCACGCAAGTTCCAGCAATTTAAACCACCGCTTCTGTACCTGGGCTACCGTGCTACCCAGGGTTTGGGCGATCGCTGACTCTGACAGACCCTGTTGTTTCAACTTTAGCAAACGCTGTCCCTCTGGACCAATTTGCTCGCCAAACGCCTGCCACTGAGAAGGCAGCAAACCCAAATTGCGGTCTAAGTCTGCTTCCAGCCACTGGTGAACAAGTTCCCAGCGGTGCGACATGGCGAACCTGAGCAAATGGTACTTGAAGCGCTGCTGTAAATAGTCTCTTTGGCGGGGAGTTATGCCCAGAAGCGACTCTATTTCATTAGTCGGCAAGTCTTGCAAGCGCAGCACGAAGTAATCGGCGCAGTCTTGTTGATTGCGCTCTTTCAAGTAAGCCACTAATTCGTCAATCACGTTTAGCCGCAGAGATTCTGACTCGTCGCCTTGGGGGCGAATTGCAGCGGAACCCTGTCCGGCCATCGCTTCCCGCACGGAGTGTACCGAGGTGTCGTTCCAAGTTTGGTCGGAATCGGAAGCCCCTCCGTCAGCGGCTTGTTCCATATCTACGGAGGTTTCTTTGGGCTGCTGCTGGGAAAAGGTTTGGGCCCGTAAAATAATTAGTTGCTGACTGCGGTTCCGAGGTAAAGGAATGCGCCGCTTGCCGAAGCGCTCTACAAAGGCCATGTACTCTGCTAGTTCTAAGCGAGTGCGGGGACTGTAGGTAGGTGGCAGTTGGGTTTCGCGCCGAAATGCCTTTAAAGCTTCCAGATAAAATCCTTGCAAAAAATCTTTGATCAGTTCTACTCGCGCCTGATAGCTAGACTGCACCTGCGGAGGGGTGATGTAGCGATAGACGATCGCGCTGAGGGTACTGTGCAATTCTACTCGCCCGGGCCCGGAGCCTAAATTGTAATAGTGGAGGCATTGTTGCAAGCGGTGCTGAGCTAGGCTCTGGGCTGAACCTTCTATATCTCCAGAGGCCTGAATCCGCTGGCTTTCAGTGCATATCCTGTTGACTTCTGCTGTGAGTCGCCCTGCTACATCTTGGCAGTTCTGCTCAGACGCGCGAGTGGACTTTTTGAGTTCGTCTAACAGCAGTTGAAATATGGTTTCCACGCTCTGGCAGATTTCCCGCATGATGGTTTACAGCTAACAATGAAAGTAGCACAGTTAGTCAAAGTATGGATAAATATTTCCTACCGCTACTTTACCCCGTCTTCCCCAGATAGGACAAACTGCAATGCCCTCTTTCTCCTCCTTCGCGCAAACACAGAGGACTGCTTTTTTTATCTGTCCTGGAGACGCCATCCGCCAAGAGCCAGGTTTAAACAGTTGCCATAACGATGGTTCATCAGAGTGTCGGGTTTGACAAAGCATTCATGGGGGCCCAAAACGCTACACGGCCGTTGATACCTTCGGCTGAGTGCTGTGGTGGTCACAGCAGCGCAAGTCCTTCCCAAGGTGAAGCGAGCACACAGGTTCTCTCTTTCGGTCTACTAGATGGGGTCAAGGGTTATATTTAATTGCAAGTTCCTTATGCCCTCATTTAAACCCGCCCGCACAATTAAGTGTGTGTGATGTTCGTTAACTTCGGCATAAATTCCTTGATTTTTACTAACAATCAGAGTGCAGCCTTTTTATATAGCGGGATTGAGCGGGGGATCCCCTGCTGCCCAATCGATGCGATCGGCAAACAAAGGCGCTTCGGAACAATAAGTTTGATTGCATCTATCTAAGGGTATCAATATTGCAATTACTTTAACCTGAAAAGCAGATATTTTACTAAAATGCGATCGTCTTCGATCGTCCTCTGGGTTGATGTAAGTGGTTGGGGAAATTTGTTCTAATAAATGTAAAGTTAGATTTGAAGGAACAATTTCAATGCGTAAGTTAAACATAGGTCTATCTGACGAGCAGCGTGCAGGCGTTATCGAACTATTGAATCACGACCTGGCAGATGCTTATCTGCTGTTAATCAAAACCAAAAAGTATCACTGGGATGTAGTTGGCCCGCAGTTTAGATCGCTCCACCAATTGTGGGAAGAACACTATCAGGCGTTAACACTAAATATCGATGCTATGGCTGAACGGGTGAGAACTTTAGGTGGCTATCCAATTGGTACTGCTGAGGGTTTTCTGAAGTATGGCTCGATAAAAGAACATATCGGCGATTTGCCTTTGGCTACGGAAATGGTATCGCGTTTAGTTGACGACCACGAACTGATTATTCGCAATCTCCGCAAACACGTTGAACAGTGCGGTGAAGAGTTTAAGGATGACGGAACCGCAGACTTTTTGACTGGTTTGATGGAACAGCACGAACAAATGGCTTGGATGTTGCGATCGTTTATTGAAGGGGAATCTATTTCGCCCGATGGTAAGCAGCCCCAAGCTCAAACTGCTACAGCTTCTCACGCTTAGAGAGATTAAGTAGACGGAAGAAGGAAGTTCGGCAACGGATTCGCTCCACGGATGTAACGGATGTCAGGAAGCAGGAAGCAGGAAGAAAAGGAAGAAGTAAGAATGGAAAATTCATTTTTTTTATTTAACCCTCTTTCCTGATTCTCGATAGACCAACCAGTCATAATTAAACGCCCTCTAGCTTCCTCAAAAACCCGGTTTCTTCAAAAAACCGGGTTTTTCAACGTAGGGTTTATGTAGATTTTCGATTTCCTAAACTATTGAATCGCATTCTTTCGTATAGCTGCGATGGCAACATTCTGTGAGCCTTGGTTCGCGCCTCAATCCTAGCAAGTGTCGTCCCTTCACTCGATTCTGATGCTTGTTTTAACTCTAACCCTGATTCAGTTGGCGGTGGGAGTATTATTTTTAATATACTTTCTATTGACAGCAGATACAAATTGTGGCGTAAAACTGCCATTAATAAATCTTCTTTGAAAGCTCGATACAGCCAAGATAATGTACTGCGGTGATTGCCGCTGCGGTTGCTTTTAACAGCTAAGTAAATGTAAAAATTGCTGCTAGACCAGTGATAAATTCTGCTGGGAATTTCGGGATGTTGCTGCCGGACATCTGCCATAATTAAAGAGTGAGATTTGGCCATTGCTGCATAGTTGCTAGACATACTGCTGGCAATCTGCCGATAGCCAACTAAGTATTCTGGTACGACTTTAAATTGATAATGTTCGGCTATGCGGAGGTGCAGTTCCCAGTCTTCGCAGCCTTGAGCATTTTCTAGTTTAAGTTTGCCGTTGTAACCGCCGACTTTTGCAAAACAAACGCGGCGGATTAGAGATGAGCTGGCATTGCCTATAAAATATTTATAAATTAATGCTGTGTAAATTTCTCCTTCGATGGTGGAGTTATAAAATCCACCTGTGAGCAAGTCTTTTTCATTTATATCAACTGACCAGGAATAGACAACTCCGACAGATGGTGCTGAGGAATTGAGGCAGTTAACTTGTTTTTCTAGGTTTTGCGGATACCAAATATCGTCGGCATCGATGGGAGCAATATATTCGCCTTTTGATTTTTCAATTGCTAGGTTGCGGGCGACGGCGACGCCGGAATTTGGCTGGTGGAATAAGCTGACTCGGCTATCTTTTTGAGCAAAAGATTGGACGATTTTGGCTGTTGTATCTGTAGAGCCGTCATCAACTACTAAAACTTCTATGTTTTGATAAGTTTGAGATAAGACAGACTCTAAGGTTTTAGCAATAAAATTGTCAGCGTTGAAAGCTGGTATGATGACTGAAACTAAGGGCTGATTTAAAGTGTTTTGGGAGTTGTTCATGTAATATAAAAAAGGGTTTATGTAAAAGTTTTGGTTCAAAGGGAGCTAGCTAAGGGTATGTTAGCAAATTACGAAAGCTCGATCGTACAGCGTCAGAAATTTTAAGACGTATATTTGACGTATATTTAAAATATATTGCCAAAAGTAATAAAATGTGCATTGACTCGGCAGTCGCGATCGACACTTGGTGCAGGAGTCACTCGCGGATGAGGTCTGTAAAAGAAATTGTACCGCGCAAGTCCTGACAGTTCCCGGGTATCCGTAGAAACTATGTTTTATTTTATACGGTGTACTTACTTATAAAATCACAATCTTGTGCGGTGCAACACAGCCGCACAAAAATGCTGTGGGTGCTTTTTCGCAAGTTTACACAAACAATCCTATATTTAAAGATTTTGTAAAGCTGTTGTCGGCGTCAGGTCAGTCTCAGCAAGATATGGCGTAGAATGCAGGTATGAATTGGGGAAAATCCAATCCAGAATGCCAGCAAAAAATCTAGTTGAATACAAACAGCAATCGAGTTATAAATAAAAAAGTAGAGCTAATTTTACCCTTCGTAAAGTAGCAACAATAAAATTCCAGCAAACTTTAGCCCCTGCAATTTAAACAATTTAGGTAATGATTTCTACCGCCGACCCCACTGTATCCGTTATTATCCCAGTCCACAACGGGGGCTCTTACTTCCGCACCTGTTTGTCAAAACTGGCTCAAGCTGTGCCCAAACCGATCGAAATTATTGTAGTAGCAGATGGCGAAAGCGACGGTTCTTGGCGTCTAGCCAAGGAATTCGGTGCCAAAGTCATCAGGATTCCCGAATGCGGGGGGCCAGCGCGGGCAAGGAATTTGGGTGCTCAAGCTGCAAAGGGAGATATTCTGTTTTTTGTGGATGCTGATGTCGCTGTTTGTCCAGAAGCTGTGGGCTATGCGATATCGGTGTTCAAAAATAATCCCTACTTAGCTGCTTTTATTGGCTCTTACGACGATGCTCCTGGAGATCCTGATTTTCTATCGCAGTACAGGAACTTGCTGCACCACTACGTGCACCAAACAGGTAATGAAGAAGCTTCGACTTTTTGGGGCGCTTGCGGAGTGATTCGCCGGGAAATCTTTTTGCAGATGGGTGGCTTTAATGAGAGTTACCGCCAAGCTTCGATCGAAGATATTGAGTTCGGCTACCGTTTGAAACAAGCAGGTTATAACATTCGGCTGTGCAAAACATTGCAGGTGAAACATTTAAAGCGGTGGAAACCTATGGGTATGGTGAAAGCTGACTTTTTCTACCGAGCACTGCCTTGGACAGAACTGATTTGGCGCGATCGCCAATTGAATAACGACCTCAACTTGCAAGTTTCAAACCGCATCAGCGTGATTTTAACTTATGCAGTGCTGCTGGCAGTTTTGGGAACGTGCTGGTCGCTGAGCTTTCTGTTACTGGCTAGTTTGCTGGCCATACCACTAGTAGCAATTAATGCACCGCTTTACCGATTTTTTCACCGTAAACACGGTATCCTATTTGCCCTGAAAACTATTCCGTGGCACTGGCTTTTCTACTTTTACAGCGGACTGGCATTCGCGATCGGCACTGGTCGTTACTTATACCAAAAAAAGCCTGTGACTGGCAAAGTTAGCTTGCCGGTATCCGCTCAATAAATCAAGGTAATTTGTGCTTAAACATCAGGTAGATCGATAGTTTATCAGGGTATTCACTGGTGCATCTATCCCTTTGACAAGTTATAAATAACTGTATAGTTTCGATAAAAAAGCTGGAGGTAGGCTGAGTGAAACATTATCCTGTTGCGATCGTCGGTGCAGGCCCTGCGGGCTTGACTGCTGCCTATGAGCTCGTCAAGCAAGGCATCATCCCTGTTGTACTAGAAAAAGGTGATAAAGTTGGGGGAATAGCTCGCACAGAAACCTACAAAGGCTATCGTTTCGACATTGGCGGCCACCGCTTTTATACTAAAGTTGAAGCCGTGCAGCAGTTGTGGCAAGAGGTGCTGGGAAATGAGTTTATTAAAGTGCCACGATTGTCGCGAATCTTTTATCGAGGTAAATTTTTTAACTATCCGATCAGTGCCTTCAATACTCTCTTTAATTTGGGCATAATTGAGAGTACGCTGATTATTTTGAGTTATCTGAAAGTGAGAATTTGGCCACTTACCGAAGAAAAAACTTTTGAACAGTGGGTGATCAATCGTTTTGGCGAACGCTTGTATAAAACATTTTTTAAGACTTACACTGAAAAAGTTTGGGGCATTCCTTGTTCGGAAATTCAAGCAGATTGGGCGGCGCAACGGATTAAAGGATTGTCGCTGACGACAGCAATTATTAATGCTTTGTTTGGCAGCAACGACACTAAAACATTAATCAAAGAGTTTGATTATCCGGCTTTGGGGCCGGGGATGATGTGGGAAAAGTTCGCGGAAGCTGTGGAGAATAAAGACGGCAAAGTTTATCTCGATACTAAAGTGATTAGCTTTGAGCGTGAAGGGAATAAAATTAAAAGTATTACTGTTGAGCAAAACGGAGAATTAATTCAATATTCGGCGGATAATTTCATTACGAGTATGCCGATATCGGCGCTGGTAGCAAGAATGAAACCGCAGCCGCCCGAAGAGGTATTGCACGCCGCGCGATCGCTCAAATATCGAGATTTTTTGATTGTATCGCTGATTGTAGATCGCAAGAATTTGTTTCCTGACAACTGGATTTACATTCACTCTCCCGAAGTCAAAGTTGGACGAATTCAAAACTTTAAGAATTGGAGCGTCGCTTTAGTTCCCGATGTCAGCAAAAGTTGTTTAGGAATGGAATATTTCTGTAGCGTAGGCGACGAGATTTGGGAAATGTCGGACGCGGAACTTATCGAATTAGCAACTCGCGAATTGGTTGGTTTAGGGTTAGCAACAACGGCTGATGTGGAAGATGGAGTTGTCATACGGCAACTTAAAGCTTATCCAGTTTATGATGGGGAATATCGAGGACACTTGCAGGTACTTGAAGGTTTTTTGAAGGGATTTGAGAATTTGCAGACGATCGGGCGCAACGGTATGCACCGATACAACAACCAAGACCATTCCATGCTAACGGGGATGCTGGCTGTGAGAAATATTCTCGGCGAAAAGCACGATTTGTGGGATGTGAATACTGAGCGATCGTACTATGAAGACTTTAGTGTCGATCGCTCAAAAGAAAAGAAGGATTCGGATTTGATTTCGCAGTCAATATAGCCAACCGAAATAGGGATTGCCATGAAAAAAGCGAACCTGCCAAACTTAATCGGCTTCGCAGCAAGCATCTTCGCGATCTTGCTTTCAGTGCAGTGGTTTGTGCCTATCCAACTCGACTTAATGGAAGCGATAGCCACGATCGCTTCTGCTTGGAGCGCTTGGCTGCTTGCTAAAAACAATCCCCTAGGCTGGTGGATCGGCTTAATCGGAGTGATCGCCTACGCTGCGGTGTTTTATCAAGTTAAACTTTACGGCGAAGTTGCGATTCAATTCTTCTATTTAATCACGAGCTTGCAAGCAATTTATATTTGGCTGCAGGGCGGTGAAAACAGCACAGAAAAACCTTGATGTCGCCTTCCCCAACGCTGGCTCATCCTCACCGCAGTCTTAGTTACAGTAGGCGTATTGGGCTTGCGAACAGTATTAGTATCTTTGGGCGGTGCAGCACCATTCTGGGACGCCCTGACCACCATCTTAAGCGCGATCTCCCAGTTGTACCTGATGGAACGCTATCTCGAAAGCTGGTATTTGTGGATTGTTGCAGACACGATTTACGTTCCCTTGTATGCCTCGCGCGGGCTATATCTGACGAGTATTTTGTACGCGATATTTTGGTTGATGGCAATTTACGGACTGCAAAATTTTCAGCGAATTTACTCCGAAGAAAAGTTAAAACAGCAGCAATCTTTATGAGATTCGGTGTTACTGTAGGCAAATTTTACCCCTTCCACAAAGGATACGACTACTTAATTCGAGAAGCTAAAAAAAGGTTGACCGTTTAATCGTTCTCGCCTGTTACAAAACAAATCAAGCAGTTGCAGGAAGCGTTAGAGCCGACTGGATTCGGTTTTTGCATCCCGACGCAGAAGTTATCGAAATCCTCGACGATTTGCCGGAAGCCACCGAACCTTGGGCTCAGAGGACTCTAGAGGTGCTTTCCGGGCGAAAACCCGATATCGCTTTTACTTCAGAAGATTACGGCGAACCTTGGGCCAAACTGATGGGATCTCAACACTGTGCAGTCGATCGCGAACGGCTCAAATTCCCGATTTCTGGAACGCAATTGCGATCGCACCTAGCCGAACACTGGCAAATGCTGACTCCCCCAGCCAAAGCCTACTTTGCCAAACGAGTCTGCGTGCTGGGTGTAGAATCGAGCGGCACAACTACCCTGGCACGATCGCTCGCACAGCAGTACCAAACTGTTTGGGTTCCCGAGGTATCAGAAGAAGGAGGCTGGACTCCGGCGGCACTGAGCCGCGTACTCATCCGCTTCACGGCCCCACTCAAACTTTTGTCGGGAGCGAGTACCTGGGATATCATCGCCCACAATGTGACTATCGGTGTGTAGATGCTTTGGTCGTAGGTGATTTTCTCATTCGCTAGAAGCTCCTGGACTAACGAACCTGGCAGCAGCTTCTCCCAAGGTGAGGCAACGCTCGGCAAAAATTGTTGTTTGAGAATGCACGCACGATTTGGCATAATCGAGAGAGATATTTTGGTTGGTCAGGCAATTATCTATGTAGATATTGCCTTACAGATTTTTTGGGGCTCACTTTTTCAGTGCCATTGGACTACAGTCCTCACTACGAACCAATGTGAATGTGGTTGTTTGACCGGAGATAATAGGACTCTACGATTCTTTAAAGAAGCGGATGATTTCGCGGACGTGGTTGAGAAATTGTCCGTCATCGGTGAGTTGGGCGATCGCACTTTCTGCATCTCTTCTCAGTTTAGTGTGCTCTGCCTGATTTGTCGCTTGCAAAGATTGTAGAGATGCGGATAAAGTAGTTAGTTCTCTTCTGATAGCTTCCCGTTCCCGATTTTGGACAGCCGCCCACGAATTCGGATCGTCTGAATTTAATTGATCGGTCAAATTTCTAACAGTAGATTCTAAGTTTGCAAAGCGGCTGCGGAGTTCGACAATATCTTCGCGGGGGTGCAAAAATTGGCGGCGGATACTTGTCAGCCTTTGGGCTAAATACTGATAACCTCGGATAGCTGGACGCAGTACAGTTAACAGCAGTGCAGCACCGGAACTGAGATAGCCAATAGCACTAATTCCGGCGGCGGCTAGGGCGTAAAGTGCGATCGCGCTAAACAGGTGAAGTGCGATCGCCACAAAGAGCGATCGGCTAACTAATACAGTAACGTATTTGACTTGTTCCTGATCGACAGCAATGTTTTTTTTAGTCGATTCTGCGGCTTGCGCTAAAACTTCTTTAGCTTCAAAATGGATATTCCAGGGAACTGTAACTATCAGCAACAGCCATTCAAAAATAGCAATGGCAATTATCCAATCAATAAAACTGCCGGCGGAGACGTGCAGCCATTGCAGAATGGCAAAAACTAGCAGCAAAAATATGCCTGTGGCGGCACCAAAACCTGCGAAAGTGTAATACATAGCGATCGCCTTGGTGGAATGTTGTTTTGATTGTGGGTAGGTGTTTTATGTCTGGAGTAATAAACTGTGACAGTTAAGTGAGCGTCCTATTAATCCCGCTTCATTAGTTATGAGTAAAAGTGCAGGGCAAGGGTTGCGATCAACCTGTTTTTTCCCACAAATGCTTGCTCTACCTCAATCCTGCAAGTTAGTTGAGATTTGGGGTAGGTTGTTTAGGTATGGATTCATAAGGTGTGACAGTTAAGAAATCGTCCTATTGAACCCAGTTTATTAGTAATTAGTAATACTCCCGGAGACAAGGGTTTCCAGACGCCTAGTTTGTTCCAGGAACGTACACGGGCTTGAGCCCATCCATAATAGTTAATTAAATGAAACGATTTGCTGGTTTGGAAGTGCGTAAGTCCTCAATAATTACTCATTGGCGATTAACTAGAGTGGCACAAACAACATTGAAAATGTAACAAAATGTAAACGAATCACAACCTCTGGGATTGCTTCATTTCACTGGCAATGACATACTTATGTTTTTCGCAGTTCATCTAGTTAGTAATCAGGATGAAGTCAATCGATTTTAGATTTTAGATTTTAGATTAAAGAATTGAAGCATTGACCCCACGGATGAATCCGGGGGCTTGTATCCTGGATGCTTTCGGTCACTTTCTCCCCTACTCATACCATTTGAGATTTGAGATTTGAGATGGGGAATAGTTGATTATGTATGGGTTTCCAGTTTGTCTACAGTTGCATTCATTTTTTGAACTGGTATCGCTAACGGCGTTACGCGGTGCTAGTGCTAGAAAAGCAGGAATCTCAAAACGCTCCCTCTATCGATTTTTATTTTCCAGAGCTGCTAAATCACCTGTGGCTGAGATAAACTGATTTGGAAGTAGAGCGCGCGTTTTGCAAGTTGCCTCTGTGTAACCGAGACACTGCTACTGCAACCTGCCCTCAGCCACAGCAAGATAGATGCCTAAATTAACTCTACATTCTCGGATTTCCATTAACAGGGCGTCTACAATCTAAAATCAAAAGTGAGCAGCAAGGACAAACCGATGGCGAACTCAACTCTTGGCCTAGAACATCAACTTTACGATTATCTGTTATCTATTTCTCTGCGGGAGCCAGATATTCTCGCTTCACTACGAGAAGAAACTGCTAAGCATCCTATGGGGATGATGCAGATTGCTCCCGAACAAGGTCAGTTTATGGAGCTCATGGTGCAGCTTATGGGAGCGACCAAAACCTTAGAAATTGGCGTTTTTACTGGTTATAGCGCGCTGTGCGTAGCTTTAGCACTGCCTCCTAACGGTCAAATTATTGCCTGCGATGTCAGCGAGGAATATACTGCGATCGCACGACGCTATTGGGAAGCTGCGGGCGTTGCTAATAAGATTTCTTTGCAGTTGGGCCCAGCAATAAATACTCTCGACAAACTAATAGCCGAGGGACAAGCAGGAACCTTTGATTTTGCCTTCATCGACGCCGATAAAGAAAATTATGAGGCTTATTTTGAGCGATCGCTGCAACTTGTACGCAATGGCGGTTTAATTGTAATTGACAATGTTCTGTGGTCTGGACGAGTTGCTGACCCTCAAGTACAAGACGAAAGCACCACCGCCATTCGTACTTTTAACGAGAAATTGCGTAACGATCCCAGAGTTACTCTCAGTGTTGTCCCCATTGCTGACGGGCTGACTTTGGCCCTGAAACGCCGTTGGGCTAATCTGATGGAACCTGAACAGCATAATTAAAGAGTTATTTGCGGTTTGTGGTGGATTTCTAAGGACTTATACAAAAGCTATGAAGAAACGAGATTTCTGAGTCAAGCTTCTGGGATAAAACGGATATTTTTTTTTCAGAAACCCCGTTTATGCGTTCAGGACTATTTTTATTTGCTGCAAACCGCGAAGGAATAACAATTTAAGAATATTATATCTAAACAACGTAATTAATTGATTTGAGGCGTAACTTCGGGTGTCTAATTTACAACTAAAATTACCAATTCATGAAACTTTTCAGTGTACTGTTCAAGGCGAAGGTTACTGGACGGGGACTTTAGTTGATTTTATCAGATTGGCCGGTTGCCCTGTGCGGTGTCCTTGGTGTGACACCGGTTATGCCAATGGGGGCAAAGGTTTGCCGTCTGTACCGCAGTCGATCGCACAATTGCTCGCTCAATTGCAGTCTCCGAGAGTGGTAATTACTGGTGGCGAACCTTTCATTCACCAGAATTTGCCTGAGTTAGTTGAAGCTTTGTTACAAGCTGACAAGCAGGTGAGTATTGAAACTTCGGGTGCTTGCTGGCAGGATGTTTCCCCGCAGGCTTGGATTACTCTTTCTCCGAAGGAATACGTCAATCCTAAATATCCGGTGCAAGAGCTTTTTTGGACTAGAGCAAATGAAATTAAGTTAGTGATTAGCACTGGCGAAGAAGTTGAATTTTATCACAAGTATTTGCCAAATAATGTGAATGTTCCGGTTTTTTTGCAACCAGAATGGAACTCGAAAGATTCAGCGATTCCCATTATCTTAGAATTGCTGAAACAAAATCCTAGTTATAGGTTATCTTTGCAAACTCATAAGTTTATTGGCGTGCAATAATTTGAAAAATCAGTCAGAGATGTTCGTCTAGTTGGCGGTGCAGAATGGGGAGTGCATCGCCTTAAAATATGTGGAAATATGCGCTATAATTAAAGCAGTAATTTATTGTATTATGAAAGTTATGCAAGCAGCTACTGAAAATCAAATGGGAAAAGTTATCACAACCCTAGTAATTACGAATCGGATCGATGAAGCTAAAGCAGAAGATGGTCTGATTCCAATCGAGCAAGTGAGGTCTGTTACTCTAGAAAATGTTTTGGTGGATACGGGCGCGACTACTTTGTGTTTGCCTAAAGATGTCATCGCCAGACTGGGTTTGAAAATCCTCAAGCAAGTGGTTGTGGAAACAGCCACGGGCATTAGTGAGGCGAGGATTTTTCGGGATGCTTCGATTTCTCTGTGCGGGCGCGAAGGGACTTTTGAGTGTTTGGAATTGCCGGAGGGGAAAACGCCACTTTTAGGCGTGATTCCGATGGAAGCGCTGGGAATTGAAGTGGATTTGAAGCATCAAAGTTTGAAGGTTTTGCCCGACGGGCCGACGGAAACTTATTTGACTATTCTTTGATATTCTTGAGTTTGGATGCCAGCTATTCGATCGGCAGCGCTAAGATGGTTAAGCACTGTTTTGCACTACTCTCATGTCCCAACGCGCCGAAACCTCAAACAGCCAGCCAAGTGCATCCCGCAACGGGCATAATGTGACGAATTCTCACTCTAACAACCAAAATACGATTCGGGTTCGCGGTGCGAGACAGCACAACCTGAAAAATATCGATCTGGAACTGCCGCGCGATCGACTGATCGTTTTTACTGGCGTATCGGGTTCTGGTAAGTCTTCCCTGGCTTTCGATACAATTTTTGCCGAGGGACAGCGCCGCTACGTGGAGTCTCTCAGCGCCTACGCGCGCCAGTTTTTGGGACAGTTGGACAAACCGGATGTGGACGCGATCGAAGGCTTGAGTCCGGCTATTTCGATCGACCAAAAGTCAACTTCTCACAACCCGCGATCGACTGTTGGCACTGTTACAGAAATTTACGATTATCTCAGATTGCTCTACGGCAGAGCCGGCGAACCGCACTGTCCGATTTGCGATCGCTGCATTGCGCCGCAGACAATTGATGAAATGTGCGATCGAGTCATGGCACTTCCCGACGGCACTCGCTTTCATCTTCTGGCACCAGTTGTGCGCGGCAAAAAAGGCACTCACCGCAAATTATTGTCGAGTTTAGCTTCCGAAGGATTTATTCGCGTTAAAGTTAACGGAGAAATTTTAGAACTGTCGGAAAATATCGAATTAGATAAAAATCATACGCACAATATCGAGATAGTTGTCGATCGGTTAATTAAAAAACCCGGTTTAGAAGAACGTTTAGTTGATTCTCTGGCAACTTGTTTGCGCCATTCTGAGGGAATTGCGATTATTGAAGAGTTACCGACGGATGAAAATTCCGAACCACAGGGGCCGATGGTATTTTCCGAAAACTTTGCTTGTCCCGAACACGGCGCAGTAATGGAGGAACTTTCACCCAGGTTATTTTCGTTTAATTCGCCCTACGGCGCGTGCCAAAACTGCCACGGTTTGGGGAGTTTGCGGACTTTTGCGCCGGAGTTGGTAGTTCCCGACGAGAAAGCGCCTCTTTATTGTGCGATCGCGCCTTGGTCAGACAAAGATAATTCCTATTATCTCTCTTTGCTTTGCAGTATTGCTGATAGTTGTGGGTTTGATATCGACACTCCTTGGTATCGATTAAAGCCCGAACACCAGCGGGTGATTTTGTACGGCAATGAGCAAAAGCGCAGCGCAGAAAGTAAAAAGCGCGACGGCAGCACTGATTTTAGGAGAGATTTTAATGGCGTAATTTCCATGTTGCAGCGCCAGTACGACGATACTGGTTCCGATCTGATCAAGCAGAAGTTGGAACAGTATCGGGTCGATCGCTCTTGCGAGGTTTGTCACGGCAAACGCTTGAAACCCGAGGCGCTTTCGGTGCGGTTGGGACAGTACGGAATTGTGGATTTAACCAGTATTTCGATTCGCGAATGCCGCGAAAGAGTCAATAATTTGGGATTGAGCGATCGGCAATTCCAAATATCGGATTTAGCCCTGAGAGAAATCAAAGCAAGGCTGCAATTTTTGCTCGATGTCGGGTTAGATTACCTGACTTTAGACCGCGCAGCAATGACGCTTTCTGGCGGAGAAGCCCAGCGAATTCGGCTGGCGACTCAAATCGGTTCTGGTTTGACGGGGGTTCTCTACGTTTTGGACGAACCGAGCATCGGACTCCACCAAAGAGACAACTTTCGCCTGCTGCAAACCTTAACAAAATTGCGCGATTTAGGCAATACTTTGATTGTGGTAGAACACGATGAAGAAACCATGCGAGCGGCAGACCACATTGTCGATATCGGGCCCGGTGCTGGCGTGCACGGCGGCAAAATTATCTCGGAAGGAAGTTTAGAAAATTTGCTAAAGGCAGAGGAATCTTTGACCGGGGCTTATTTGTCGGGAAAGCGAGTAATTGAAACGCCTAATGAAAGAAGAAAAGGCAACGGCAAAGCTCTCTCAATCATAAATGCGACGCGCAACAATTTAAAAAATATTGATGTAGAAATTCCCTTGGGAAAACTCGTCTGCGTGACAGGCGTTTCCGGTTCGGGAAAATCCACTTTAATCAATGAATTGCTGTACCCGTCGCTGCAACATTATATCACCAAAAAAGTGCCTTTGCCACCCGATATGGACGCCCTCAAAACTAAAGGCGAACGCTCTCTAGAGGATGTGGTTGATAAAGTAATTGTAATTGACCAATCTCCCATCGGTCGTACTCCGCGCTCTAATCCCGCTACTTACACGGGAGTCTTTGATGTGATTCGGGATTTGTTTGCCGAAAGCATTGAAGCGAAGGCAAGAGGTTACAAAGCGGGGCAGTTTTCTTTTAACGTGAAAGGGGGAAGGTGCGAAGCTTGCGGTGGCCAAGGCGTGAACGTGATTTCGATGAATTTTCTGCCGGATGTTTACGTACAGTGTGAGGTTTGCAAGGGTGCAAGGTACAACCGGGAAACGCTGCAAGTGAAGTACAAAGGCAAGTCGATTTCTGATGTTTTGAACATGACTGTCGAGGAATCTTTGGAAATGTTTAAAAATATTCCCAGGGCTGGCGTCAGACTGCAAACTTTGGTTGATGTTGGTTTGGGTTACATTCAGTTGGGACAGCCGGCGCCGACGCTTTCTGGGGGCGAAGCGCAGCGCGTAAAATTGGCAACGGAACTGTCGCGCCGCGCTACTGGGAAGACGCTTTATTTGATCGATGAACCGACGACTGGTTTGTCGTTTTATGATGTTCACCATTTGTTAAATGTGCTGCAAAGATTGGTGGATAAGGGTAATTCAATTTTGGTAATCGAACACAATTTGGATGTGATTCGGTGCTGCGATTGGGCGATCGATTTGGGGCCTGAAGGGGGAGATAAGGGCGGCGAGATTATTGTGGCGGGGACGCCGGAGGAGGTGGCGGCAAATCAGAGGTCTTATACTGGGAAGTATTTGCAAGCGGTTTTGCAGCAGCATCCTTTGGGGGAGGCTGTAGCCGCTAGTTAATACTAACAGGAATTACGCCATTCTCATAATTAATAAGGTGCGTCAGATATTTAAACCTTCAATAATCGTTTAAGAAACTCCCCTGACGCACCCTACAATTAAAATACGTCGTATAATTGATAGAATATAGGTGCGAATCCTTCGCCCTTCCGGATATATTTACAAAATTGGGATAATCGTTCATGAATCGGAAATACTATTCTAATCGTACTGGCAAAAATCCTGATGCGAGTCGCTACGAGCTACCCATGTTCGTTCAACTTTTCAAAGCTTTTTATCTTGATTTCCGAAATAAAGATTATTTTCAGCAAAACTTGGGTTATCAAGGTGCTGATATAGAAGCACAAATGTTTCTCGCCATCAGGAAATCTGACTTATGGCCAATTGAGGAAAAATGTAAGAATTATTCAGAGGATGACTTGTTTGATGTCATCGAGTTTCTTTACGATAATGTTTCTGAGCCGATTTATCGAGACGATGAATGGAGTAATCATGGAGATTCTTATGACACCTTCGATAGGGATACTGGTAAGCAAGAATTTAGAGATAGGATTAATCAGCTCTTGTGTGACTATAGAGAGGGATATGAACTCTCCGAAAAGGGTGAAATTCTAGAATTTCCCGAGCAAGGATTGAAGGAGTTAGTTCTTGCAGAACTGCCTCCTTACGATCTTGAAAATGTTGAGCAGCGAGTTGAATCCGCAATTCTTAAATTTAGACGTTCTCGCTCATCTCTAGATGAAAAGTTTGATGCAGTTCGAAACTTATTTGATGTTCTTGAGTGGCTGCGCGATCAAATTAAGGAAGTAAAATTAAGCGAAGCCGAGAGCGCTTTATTTAATATAGCTAATAACTATTCAATACGACACCACAAGGATGGCCAAAAGCAGGATTATGACAAAGCCATTTGGTATAATTGGATGTTCTATTACTCTCTGGCAACGATACACGCTTGTTTAAAGCTAATTAAAAAGGATGAAAGCCAGTCACCATAAGCGCTAGGGGTAACAGTTTATGGCAGCGGACGAGCAAAAACCACTGCTGATGAATTCGAGGTTATTTCTCGCCGCTGCATTTTACGGCTGATTGTCTCAATCCGTTATGACATCGGAAGCTGAATCAAGAGTTAGGAATTCCCGCTGAGATTCTCATCCAGCCCTATCAGTCAATACAAACCCCCGCTTAACAATAGAACACCATTCCAGCAACAGCACAGTAAACTGAGAGCAATTCCATTAACCCCAATTTACCTATGCCACGCTGGTTCAATACCGCAGGCCCCTGCCAAGCAGACATTCATTACGTGCTACCCCCAATGCTGCGCTTACCGGGCTTAGAAAGGTTAATTGATCAACGCAGCTATTTCGTCATTCATGCACCCCGACAAGTCGGTAAAACCACCGCCATGCTAGCTTTAGCCAAACCACTCACCGACAGCGGACAATACACCGCCGTCATGGTTTCGGTGGAAGTCGGTGCACCCTTAAGTTCCGATGTAAATCCTTGGGTAAAATCTAAAAATGGCAAAGAACCTCTTCCACAACACGGTCAAAATCGCCCTACAAAAAGATGGCTGAAAGATTACCCACGATCCCTACCAGTTACGTTATGGTGTTGCTGATGTCTACATCGATCTTCTTGCAGCCGAAGAAGCGATCGCCGCTGAAAAAGAAGGACGTAAAATAGCTGTAGAAGTCAAAAGTTTCGCAGGTGGCTCCACCATTTCTGAATTCCACACCGCCCTCGGTCAATTCCTAAACTATCGCATTGCCATCGAAGTCTCTAGCGAACCAGAACGGGTCCTGTATCTGGCAGTGCCCACCGATACCTACCAAATGTTTCTCAGATTTGAACCCGCAAAAACTGTCATCGAACGTTATGAAATTAGACTAATTATTTACCATCCAACTCGTGAGGCGATCGACCAATGGATAGACTAAACGAATACCGCAAAATTGTTTGTGACTTTCTCGAAGACTTTTCTAAAAATGACGCAAATGCTCAGCTAATATTCGATTTCGCCCGCGATAGATACCTTGTTATGCACAACGAATGGCGCGACGAATATCGCATCTATGGGTGTGCCATGCAGCTCGATATCATCGAAAATCAAATCTGGATTCAACACAACAGTACCGAAATCTACATCGATCGAGAACTGATTCAACGCGGTGTGTTTTCTCAAGATATCATTTTTGGGTTTCGCTCCCCCAGTATCCGAAAAATCCTTGCCGCCAACTCTTGCTAGAGAGAAAGGTTTGGAATAGTTAGATGGATATCTGGCTCGATTGGGAGAGGATTCTGGTTGGTTGGTAATATTCGATCGCCTAGAGAATGCACCCGAACTCGAAGAACGGTTGAACACTGAGATTCATCCTACTCCAATGGGGGGATCGATTACAGGAATTCGAGCGTGAAATCCTGGTATATTATGTACTAATAATAGAGGCGATATTAACTATCTTGAATTGTGGGAGACATTGCCATATTTTGTGCTTGTTGCTGCATGAATTCAATGTCCGATCGCGACCAAGTGCGGGGCCCGCTACACTGATGAGCAATTAACAGCCCCCACAGTCCTTTGTTCGTTAAAATTGGCACGACTAAATTGGCGCGAACTTTCAGGCTACGCAGAAAATCTCGGTGGCATGGGTTAATTGGTTCTACTTCAATATCTGCAATTGCTTTAACTCTGCCGGCTTCGTACAAAGCAGCGTAGTCGCCGTTAAAACAATCATCTGGCCCTGTTGAACCCAAGATTGAGAGTTCGATCGCACTCAACATCTCGTAAGTCACTCGACCTTGCCACTGTCTGTAAAAATAGTACAGTACGGCGCGATCGCTCTGCAAAACTTCTCGAATGTCGTAGAGGGATTTTTCAACTAATACATCGCGCTTTAGACGATCTGTCAAGCGGTTAACAATGTTTTGCAGCCGATCGCCCGACATAGTATTAACTCCTTTAATTCCTAGTACACTCGCCAGATATTAATTATTGAACTGGCACTTACACAAAAGCTCAAATTGTTGCGCTTCGGGATTTTAGCGCGCTCAAAAATGAGTAATTTTTGGCTTAACAGTTGTCTGGATGCCAGCAACATTATACTATTATTTTGACAGAGATAGCAATCTTTTTGGGAAACGGGCGATCGCGTCGGGCACCGCAAGCTATGGCTTTTTTTGCGCGAAGAACCACCGATGGGACGCCTGTTCCACAAATGAAGAGAAAAGGAAGAGTTTACAAGTGCTGGGAGAATTGCTAGATATGCCTAAAGTTGGTTCCTCTGAAAGAGAGGAATTGCTCAGCTATAGCAATCCTCAATGAGTCGTAAAGGTTTGACCCCACCCCAACCCTCCCCTTATCAAGGGGAGGGAGTAAGAACTTTACAAATGATTTAGGATTGCTCTATCTTGATAGCTAGAGGAAGCATCAAATATGTCTGTGCTAGAAGCTGCTTGGAAACACGAATTTATCCCTACAAACGGCATTAAACTGCACTATGTCACTCAAGGTTCGGGGCCGCTGATGCTGATGCTGCACGGATTTCCTGAATTTTGGTATTCTTGGCGACATCAAATCCCAGAATTTGCATCAGATTATAAAGTCGTCGCTGTAGATCTCAGGGGTTACAACGACAGCGACAAACCTCGTCCTACTTGCTGCAAAAGTTCTTGTATTTCTTTTGAACTCATTTCATCAATGTCTAACATTTTTATGCTCCTTTAAGACTTATTATAGAGAAATCCATCGATGTTTTAGGTTGCTTCACGAGGAGGGCTTTTGGTCTAATTATTGCGTTTTTGATGCGCCTGTTTTGTGGCTATAAACAAGTAGATAATTTCCGTAAACATAACCTGGGTTAGTCACAAATATCATCTACCTTGAGACCGAGATATTTTTTGTTGGAAAACTTGTAGGATTTTGAAAATAAACCCTCGGCAATTGCTGAGGGTTTATTGTTTTTGTTAAATGGCGATCGTCTAATTAATTAATAAAAGCGTTTTTTCCTAACGGGACTTAAACAAATTTTCAGCCTTGATCAAGCCCAAACTCGCTTTATCTGCAGCTTGGGCGTCCATGTTTTCTTGTTACCAGTGAACAAAAGGCGATCGTCCCTTGGAATGCTCTGACACCAGATATCATCCGTGCTCAAAAAACATTGCCGCATAACCGCAGCGCGCAATTTAAGGATGGTTCACGCTGCGGTTATGCGGCAAATGCGATCGGCTTGATGCTGATGACCCGCCCTGTCTGGCGTGACTGCCGATCCTGGTCTATAACTCTCTTCAACGCCTGAAATCTCGTAGTTTGTGGGTGCACACTGCCCTCATAGCGTATTGGTGCGATCGACCGGCTTTACCTCATCCTACCGGCTGGCGATCGGCAATAAACCTAGTTTATGCTTAATCACCTGTTAAAAGAATCAGATTTAACGATCGCAGCCTTCGATATTTCAAGGGTTTGAGGGTCTTCTTCAGCACCTTGACAGGGCTGGCGCTTATAACATAGAGTAGAATTTTTGCAGCATCCTAAGAGCGATCGAGTACGGCCTAGGCTTGACATTGTAAATGTTTTGACTGTTGCTATAAGTTTGAGTTAAACTGATATTTTTATTTATGAAGTATCATCGATTTCAAGAATTAGATATGATGAGAGGCTTTGCTGCCTGCTGGGTAGTGGGGGTTCATTTTTGGTTGTTCAATTTCTTGCCTCCTTTTTTTGGATATAGCCACTTTTTCGAGTATGCAAACGTAGTAGGTCCAGCCTCGACGATTGCTAAGTTTTTTCCCCTACCCTTTAATAGTGTAGGCAATATAGTTTTTGATTTGGTGAATATATTTTTCTTGCTTGGATATCAGGGAGTTCATATTTTTTTCATTCTCAGTGGTTTTGGACTGGCTTATTCAAGAATTTTAAAACCTGATGAAAACTGGATAAATTTTATGAGGAAAAAATTTTTCCGGCTCTACCCTACCTACTGGATACTTTTAGCTGTATCTTTGATAATTCCTCGGTTAAGAGCGGATTTATTTTATGGCTATTTTGATTGGTGGTCATTTTGGAGAAGTTGGATAATTCTCGATAAAGCAATACCATTTTCTTGGTTTATGTTTCCACTAATTCAATTTTATTTGTGTTTCTTTTTTATATTGAAGTTTTTACAAACATTTTCTATTCGACAGTTTCTTTTAACTTCTTTTTTCATTAAAGTAACCTATACATTTTTAGTTTTACTGTTAGGATTTAACCTGTTTGAACCAATATTGGGGGACATGATTTATCCCGGCTATTTAGCTATTTCAAGGTTATTTGAGTTTTGTTTAGGAATGGCAATGGCGAAAGTTTATGCAAGTAATCCTACTTTATTAATTAATTATCTAACCAAGCCAGTCACAATAACCCTAGCAATAATTTTTGAAATATTGGGGATTATGGGTTCCTTCACATTTTCAAATCAAATAAAATTTTTTGGCGTGATTTTACCTGTTGGACTGTCTTTTTATGATGCTTTCATTGGATTTGGCATATTTGTAATTGTTTTTAATTTTTGTAGAAATTTAATAAATTTGTCTGATTTGACAACGAGATTTTTAACATGGATTTCTAATATTTCCTATGAACTATATTTGACGCAATTTATAGGGTTAATTGTTATACCTAAATATTTTACTGTGGTTGTTCGAGGTGAACCTTCACTTTTGACTGCTACCCGTGCTATTTTACTTTATGTATTAATTATTGAAATTGGTATAGTTAATGCTTTTTTATTACAACAGCTAACAAACTCGATCGCCCGTCGAGCTAGATTAGCGATGGGTGTCTTTACCTCGGGCAGAAAATAACCTAAATTAGTAGTTAATAATCACGTGTTATCAAAAACTAGAATTCTGAATTTGTTTCTAGGCCTTTTAATTGCCCTTAGCCTAGAGTTGTTCATCGGAACGACAACTTTTGCTCAAAACATCGAAACAATTAAAATTTCCGGTACTGCTGCGGGTGTCAGCACTCGCTACATCGGTGCAGTCGAGGGCAATATCAATTTCGACATCAAAGATTTGCAAGATTTGGGAATTAATACCTACCGCATTTACGGCGGGATGTCCCGGTGGGAATCTGAAGACGACGACGGTAAATACGGTTGGCCATCTATTGACGAAATTAAGACAAATCCAAATATAATTAATTGGGCGCATTGGGATCAGATTATGACTAATCCGCCCGAGGGTAGCGATTATTGGTGGTCGGGACAACCCGGTACTGTTTGGCAAGGCAATGCCAGGACTATTTTTAATAGTCTTAAACAAGCAAATATTCGCCCGGTGGTGAGTATTCGGAATGTAGATAATGGCTGGAAGCCGAGTTGGGCGCTGCAACTGAATCCGCCGCGCACAGGAGAAGATTGGAACGAGTGGTGGGAACACGTTTTTGGTACGGTTTATTGGCTGAATGTTCGCAATGATTACCGCGTTGATGATTGGGAAATTCACAACGAACCGGACAATCGCGATCAGGGTTGGGGCGGGACTAGGGCTGACTATTTTGAATTGGTTAAGGTGGCAAAAGATGCGATCGACTTTGTTTATAAAACTTATTTGCCCGATCGCACTTATCGCATCCATGGCCCGAAAACCGTAGGCGGCAGCAATTGGCCGGCTAGTGCTTTGCAGGAAATACCGAATTATTTCGATACAGTCAATGTCCACAACTACGATGCAGATATTTCTAACTACACCCGCAAAGTCCGCGGCTGGATGAACGGTACTGTCCGCGCTAACTCGCAGCTTTGGGTAGGAGAATGGGGAACTTACGAAATTAGCTACGGCGATTTATCTTTAGCTTTAAATTTGATTAAGAATTTGATTCGAGGTTCCCAACCAGGGGATAATTATATTGACGGCAGTCACATATTCTGTTTGTACGACTGGGGAAAGCAGGGACTGGCGGAAGGTTTGCTAGGAGACGGGGGAAAACGGCGCGCGGGCTACTATGCTTTGCGGATGGGAATTAGGGCTTTGCAGGGCGGGAAAGCTACCTTTTTTCCTATCACTAACAGTTCGGATTTAATGGCAGTTGCAACTCTTGATGCTAGCAAGAATGTTTACTTGCTGGTTGTCAATGACAGAGCAACATCTTACACTGTTAATGCTGATATTTCGGAGCTGATAAAAACTGGTAATGGCACGGTGCGAGAGTTCAGTTCTCAAACAATGGATGAGGTTGTTGGTAGCTTAAGGCTGAGGGGCGGAAATGCGAGTTTTGCACTGGCGGGGAACAGCGCTATTCTCATCAAGTTCGATCGCCAGAAGTGAAGCTTAAATCCTCTGGGCCATAATTGGGATAAGATAGAATTAGTTATGCTCAGAATTATTTATTTTCTGCCTGTTTGGCCCTGGAACCCTGGAACCCTCGAACCCTCGAACCCCTAATTGCACAGTTGCCATACCTAAGTCGTCCTGTTGTGATTCCCCTCCTGTCGCTGGTAAATTGGTAGGGTGCAGGTATCTTGCCTCAAACAGAATGCGAGCGAGAGTTCCGTTGAGGGGCAGAAAGTAGGGTGCAGTCCAGACAATCGCAGAAATTCTTGCTCGTAAACCCGCAGCAGTTATGCTAAGCGAGGAATTGCCCGCCAGCCTTCAAGTCCGCCCTCTGGCAGATAGCATTGGTTCTGAAAGTCAGAAGCCGTCAATTATCAGGATATGGCACGGAATTAATTTTAAATGCCAAGATGCTGGAAGTATGGGTGAGTTGAATCGTACAGAAACTTTGAGCGCGCTTGGAAATCTCGCGGGTAAAGCCTCTCAATCAACCTGCTGCTCGCGATCGGCTTTTTCCAACAAATATCACTTTTATGCCCCCTGATGTTTATTCCCTCCCTCAGTCAGGTCATCAACCGCAATCCCCTCACCGTCACCCCTGAGACGCCCGTAGAAAAGGCGATCGAGCTGATGAGTAGCACAGGAGCCAGTTACGTCCTCGTGGTAGAACCGCGCGGGCATTCTCAACTCGGAAATTCCACCAACGGGACTTCCCCACAATCGCGGGAACAGTCGGGTTTCTACAACGGCATACGGCCTGCGATACACGCAGGAGGCAACGGGCTGCGTCTCAACGGCTCAAAAGCTCCCTATCCGAGCAGCCAGACAGTGCTGGGGATTTTTACAACGCGAGATATCGTACAGCTAAATTCCATCGGCGCTGCTTTGAGGGGATTTGCGATCGAGCAAATCATGATCAGAACCGTAACTGTAGCCCGAGAATCGGAAATTCCCGACTTTTTTGCCTTAGCAAATCTGCTGGAGAAAAATCAGATCAGCCATCTGCCCGTCGTCAGCGAGGCTGAAGAACTTGTCGGTTTAATTAGCTCTCAAAGCTTGGTGCAAATGTTGCAGGGAATTGGGGAATCGACACCAAAAGCAACTAGCAGCACTTCGCCACCTGCGGCTTTCGCCTTCCCTCCGCCGCTGCCAATTGTGCATCAGAAATTAGAGCTGCCCGCAAGTTTAATTAAACTTTATCAAATCCCTCAAATCGCAGCCTCACGAATTATTCACGCTCCTGCTAGTTCTTCGGTTCGCTATTTGGCGCAACTGATGTTTAGACACAATGTTAGTTATGTATTAATCACTGAAACCCCCGATCAACACTCGACTGGTGCGGCTCACAATTCCAAATTTACAAATCCCAACATTCACAAACTGGTTGGGGTGGTAAGTTCGCGGGATATTGTGCAGTTGCAGGCGCTGGGAAGAGATTCTAACAAAATTAAAGCGGGAGCAATTTGCAGCAGTTCGCCGCCGCTGGTGCGATCGCACTCTACCCTCGAAGCAGCCGTCGCGCTGCTGCAAAAACACTACTGCCAGTTGCCTTTATTAGTCATCAACGAAACAAATCACCCGATCGGGATTATTAATCCTAAAACTATCATTTTACAAGCGCTGGATTCAAAATCTCTGCATTCTGGCTTAATTGCTTTGCAGCGCCAGCTAGAATCTAGCAACGCTCAATACAAAAAACTCTCAGCAGAAATACAGCGGACAGCAGCAAATAGCCACGAGATAGCTGAAATTTCTCACCACACTTTCGTAGAGCGGCCAAATCTCCCCCCTGCAGTCAACAATCAGGGGATTTGGGACTGGAATCTCGAAACAGATGAGTTTTTTTATTCGGCGCGGTGGCAAGAAATGCTGGGCTACCAAGAAGGGGAAATCTCGAATCGCCGATCAGAATGGTGGAGTCGCATCCACAGAGATGATATTGACTCGGTAAAGGCAGCTTTAGAAGAACACTTCGCCCAAAAGACACCGGATTTTGCAGCAGAATATCGGATGTACTGTAAAGACGGCAGCACTGTCTGGGTGCTGAACCGGGGTCAAGTTTTACGTAGCGCTACTGGCAAACCGCTGCGGGTAGTAGGAACTCATACAGATATTACTCTAAACAAGGAGTTTGAAGTCACAAACCGCGAGCAGGACCGAGAACAATTCCATCTATTTGACTCTTTGAAAGCAACAGTAATTTTCCACATAGATGCGGCGGGGGTTTGGAAATTTCTCAACCGCGCTTGGACGGAAATTACGAATTTTCCGGTTTCCGAAAGTTTACAAACTAATTTTTTAGACTGGGTGCATCCAGATGAGCGCGAGCAATGTGCAAATTTATTGGAGTCTTTGCTGTCGGGGAAGTCGGAATTTGAACGGCGAGAACTACGATTTAAGTCCAAATCGTTGGCTGGGAAAAACTCCTTGGGAATTCACAGTGATTCCGGCTTTGTTTCCGTTGAAATATTTGCCCAAGTCCGGCGGAGTTCCCAAGGCGAAATAGCTGGAATTTTTGGGACTTTGCACGATGTCTGCAACCGCCTCGAAGGAGTTGAGGAACTGCGGGAAAGTGAGCGGGCAATTCGATCGCTCTACGAGGTAATGGTGAGTTCGGAAGGCTCTTTTGACGATCGAACGATCCGGTTGCTGGCAATGGGTTGCAGTCAGTTTGGGATGGATATCGGGCTGTTGGGCAGGGTTTTGGGCGATCGCTACGAAGTGATTGCGGCTTATGTACCGGAAGATTTTCCCTTTGGATTTGCTAAAGGAGACGGTTTTGCTTTGAGCAGAACCTTTGAGCGAGAGGTTTTGCGATCGAGCGAACCTATTTCTGTGGAATCAGCCGGCACTACTCAGTGGCGCAACCACCCCGCTTACAGCGTCCGCAAGTTGGAGGCTTTTGTGGGGACGAGGGTAATAGTGCAAGGGCGGATTTTTGGCACTTTGAGCTTTACTTCCCGCACCACTAAATCTCCTTTTAAACCGCTGAATTTTGAAATTTTAAAGTTGATGGGCAATTACATCGGCGCAGAAATTGCCCGCGAAGAGCGAGAGCGAACTTTGCAACGTCAGTACCAGCGCGTTTTACTACTCAAACAAATTACTCAAAAAGTGCGATCGACCTTAGACACTCAAGAAATTTTCCAAACTACCGCCACCCAAATCGGCCGCGTATTTGGTGTCAATCGCTGTACAATTCATACCTATCTTTCCGAACCTTATCCCCACCTTCCTTGCGTTGCCGAATACTTGGAACCCGGTCACGAATCGGCTTTAGATTTAGAACTTTCTGTCACTTATAACCCGTACACCGAAAAACTCCTCGCTGAGGATATAGCCCTAGCATCTCCCGATGTGTTTGCCGATCCTTTGCTGGAATCTTCGGGGCCGATGTGTCGCCGCATCGGATTAAAATCTATGTTGGCTGTTCGCACTTCCTATCAAGGAGAACCGAATGGAATTATTACTTTGCACCAGTGCGATGCAACTCGCCAGTGGAATCCCGACGAAATTGAACTTTTAGAAGATGTGGCCGCGCAAGTTGGAATTACCTTAGCTCAAGCACAACTTTTAGAAACCGAAGTTCAGCGACAGCGACAGTTAGCAGAGCAAAATGAAGCTTTGGATCAAGCGCGACAAGCGGCGGAAGTTGCTAATAGAGCTAAGAGCGAATTTTTAGCGACTATGAGTCACGAAATCCGCACTCCGATGAATGCGGTCATCGGGATGACGGGCTTGCTTCTGGATATGGAACTAACTCCTGAACAGCGAGATTTTGTGGAGACAATTCGTACCAGCGGCGATGCTTTGCTGACTATTATTAACGATATTCTAGACTTTTCCAAAATTGAATCTGGAAAATTGGATTTGGAACGCAGCCCCTTCGAGCTGCAAAACTGTATAGAAGAATCTCTGGAATTACTGGCTCCGAGAGCCTCAGAAAAAGGTTTAGAGCTGGCTTACTTTATTGATGATTCTGTTCCGAAAAACATTTTAGGAGATGTCACGAGACTGCGCCAAATTTTGGTAAATCTGCTGGGCAATGCAGTTAAGTTTACAGAATCTGGAGAAATTGTGGTGTGCTGTACGGCTAGGCAAATTGAACAGGTAGCTGCTAATAGTTCACCAGATAAAATTAATATTCTAGCGCCACAACCGCTATTAATTAACCAGGGAGAGTTGGCACGTAGCAAACAATACGAGATTCAATTTGCTGTCCAAGATACGGGAATTGGCATTCCGCCAGACCGGATGGATCGCCTCTTTAAAGCTTTTTCGCAGGTGGATGCTTCGACAACGCGACATTACGGCGGGACGGGTTTGGGACTGGCTATCAGCCAGCGTTTGAGCGATATGATGGGCGGTACAATGTGGGTGGTCAGCCAGGTTGATCCGCGAAGTTCTAAGTCTCAACCGGGAGTTTCTGCGATCGGACAAAGTATCGCTGGAATGTCGCCTGCAGAATTTACTCCGCCGTCGATATCGGGTTCGGGTTCGATTTTTTATTTCACGGTGACTGCTGAAGCGAATGACATCCGGGCTGAGGAAAAAAGGCCCGAATTTGCCGCTGGTAAGCACTTGTTAATTGTTGAGCATCATGCCATTAATCGGCAAGTTTTGATCCGGCAGGCAGAGTCTTGGGGAATGATACCCGTGGCTGTAACTTCGGGTGCTGAGGCTTTGGAAATCATCAAAGGAAACTCGCCGCTCGATTTAGCTATTTTGGCGATGAATCTACCAGATATGGACGGTGTGGCTTTGGCTGTGGAGATTCGGAAATTTGAGCTGAGCAATTTGTCTGGCGGCGACGGTCTAAATCCGAATGTCATCGTTAAAAACACTCGCAAAATAGCACTACCTTTGGTGCTGTTTACTTATTTAAGTAAGGCGGAAGTTTGGAAAAAACTTGAAACTACAGAAGTACATTTTTCTGCTTTTTTAACTAAGCCTTTAAAACAGTCCCAGTTTTATAATGTGTTGCTGCAAGTTTTTGGATATGTTACTGGCAGAAGCGGCAGGGGAGAAGTTTCAAATGTGGTGACTGTGACTTCGGGATTGAAGTATTTTGAAAATTCTCAAGAACAGCACCGCGTGCAGCGGACGCCTGCTGTTTTGAGGCAGGTTGCGGCGAATTCTGCCGGACAAGATGCAACTAATTCTAGTCAGATTCGGATTTTGCTGGCTGAGGACAATGTGGTGAATCAAAAAGTCGCTACGCATTTACTCGACAGGATAGGATATCGGGCTGATATTGCCGCTAATGGGTTGGAGGTTTTGGAGGCCCTGAAGCGGCAATCTTACGATGTTGTGCTGATGGATGTGCAGATGCCGAACATGGATGGGTTGGAAGCGACGCGCCGCATTTGTCAGGAATGGCCTGCTAACAAGAAGCCGAGAATTATTGCGATGACTGCTAATGCGATGCAGGGCGATCGCGAAAAGTGTCTGGAAGCAGGTATGGACGATTATATTACTAAGCCGGTGCGCCGGGAAGAGTTGGCGATCGCCTTGAGCAAGTGTTCACCTCTGATTCGGGATGAATTGGATACGGTAACAGAGGAAAACAATCAAGATATTTCTGATCAAGTTGACAGTGATGCTGCGGCATCTTCGAGCGTTCAACCGGGAGCCGATTCGCCGATTGATTTTCATATTTTGCAAAATCTTCGCGAACTAGACGATGATGAAGACCCAGATTTTTTGGGGGAGCTGATTAAGATATATTTGGTAGACGCGCCGCAACATTTAGAAACTATTAAGGAGGCTATTTTTCTGGGCGATGCTGATAGTTTGAAGCTGGCTTCTCACACGCTGAAGTCGAGCAGCGCCAATTTAGGAGCGGTGTCTTTTTCTGCTGTTTGCAAGGAGTTGGAGTATATGGGCCGCGTGGCGGTTGAGTCTGGAGGGGAACAGGTTTTTGATGTGAGTACGGCGCGCGATCGCCTGTTGGAAGCCCAAGCGGAGTGGGAAAAGGTGCGGGCAGCTTTTGAGACGGAATTGGAAACGGGGAAGTTGCGATCGCAAATAGGGTAATGGCTAATTGGTAATTGGTAATTGCCAATGGGGAATTGCCGTTACCCCTTACCGATTACCGATTATCAGAATAGCTATTTAACTTTCACCTAAGTATGCTTTGCGAACAGTTTCATTTGACTGCAAATCGCTAGCAGTACCAGCGACTACTACCTGACCGGTTTGGATGACATAGCCGCGGTGGGCTACACTTAAAGCCATGCGGGCGTTTTGTTCCACCAGTAAAATAGTTGTTCCTTCAGCATTAATATCGCGGACGATCGCAAAAATTTGACTGACTAACATCGGTGCTAATCCCATACTCGGCTCGTCCAATAATAACAAGCGGGGGCGCGACATCAAAGCCCGGGCGATCGCCAACATTTGCTGTTCCCCGCCGCTGAGAGTTCCCCCTTTTTGACTAATTCTTTCTCGCAAACGAGGAAATAAATTTAATGCTTTTTCCATATCGGACTTGATACCGAGAGTATCGTTGCGGAGATAAGCACCCATTTCTAGGTTTTCTTGCACCGTCATTCGCGGAAAAATTAGCCTCCCTTCGGGACTTTGAGAAATCCCCAAACGGACGATCGCCTCTGTAGATAGTGCTTCTAAAGGCTTTCCCTCAAATAATACAGTGCCCTGGCGCGGGCGCAGCAGTCCTTGAATCGTGCGGAGAGTGGTCGTTTTCCCCGCCCCGTTGCTGCCGATTAATGTCACAACTTCTCCCTGCGACACTGTTAGCGATACTCCTTTGAGAGCGTGGATATTTCCGTAGTAGGTGTGAATGTCTTTAATTTCCAACATAATTACTCTTTCTGCTTTGTGCTTTATTATATTATCCAGACTAATTATAAATTTTTATTGCATTTATTTAAAATTAACTTTTTTTATAGTAATCAGTAATTTTACTTAGGTCAACACCCGCCCTAGCTTCCATACAATGTATTTTTAGTAGCGGTGGCGACCAACTTTACAGAATTTTTACTTAAACACTAGAATTCTTGACAGTAGCTTTACAAAAAACTCTAAGTAAGTAGGTAGTATTAATACGTAAGCGAAATCAACCGCTACAAGTTACCAATAATAGCACTTAAAATTTTTCAATTTTCAAATTTAAGGAGATTTACCATGAAATTCAATCACATTAGTGGATCGATCGCCTTTTTATTAGCAACTCCTTTAGTAACCAGTTTGACTGTAGGCATTGCCCCTAGTAGTGCTGCAATAATCGCAGGTTCTGCAGCAGCAGTAACCATTGACAACTTTAGTCACATACCGACTGACACAGGTACAGTTACTAACACTTACGCTCAGACAATAGCTAACACCGATTCAGTTATTAGCAAAGCGAACGCTGATGCAGTTTTTATATCTAACTGTCACCAATTGCTGGCCGCAAATCTCTCGCAAAGTGGAGTCATAGGCAGCGGGAATAACTATTCCGGTTTAGCCCAAAGTCAAGCAGCAGTTATCGGCGAGTTCTTCATTGATTCCGAAGAAACTTTTTCCTTCAATTTTCAGACATTTTTAGCTCTTTTAACATCAGTTGACAACCCCCAATCCGAACGCGCCAAGGCGAATGGCAGTATATCTTTCTGGGTAATTAACACTGTTACTAACATTTTGTTAGACTCTTTTCAATTTGCCAGCAGTTTAGACTCTTCTGAGGGAATTTATTTGAGTGGGTTCGCCAGCCCAAGCTTTAAGCCAACAAACATTAACTTTAATTTTCTGGCTCAAGGAAGTGCAGCAACAAGCCTCCTTTATACTTCGGGAGTGTATTCCCGGACATTCAACAGCGCTACTAACTTAACATTGGTAGAAGTTAAAAACAATATCGCCAAGGCAGAAGCAGAAGCCGTTCCCGAACCGAGTACAGTATTAGGTACTGCAATCTTTTTAGGATTGTTTTTCAGGCAGAGAAAACACCAGAAAAAAATGTCGGAAGTCAAATCAAAAGTTTAGGAAAAACCCCGAATGTTAATCCGTAGGGTGTGCGAGGCGCACATCCTATCGTTTCCGTTGAATTGCTCGTTATAAAATACTGTCGCCGTGGGCGGGTTGATAAATATTATCTGTTTGAATGACAGATTGTTTGTGAAACCCGCCCCTACTTTTATTGGGTTAATTAGCTGAACATTATATCGCTTCTTCCGAGGATAACACTGCCCACCTCACTTATCTGTCGGCACACAATACCCATTATCCATGTCCATCTTCTTCTTTTCCCAAATATGCCTCAATTACGCGAGGATCGGCGCGAACTTCGGCCGGAGTTCCCTCAGCAATTTTAGTACCGTACTCCATAACACTCACGCGATCGCTAATTCCCATCACCACCTTCATATCATGTTCAATCAGCAAAATACTCAACTTCAACTCATCGCGAATCCGATAAATAAAGCGAGTTAAATCAGCCGTTTCGTTCGGGTTCATCCCGGCAGTCGGTTCGTCCAAAAGCAACACTTTCGGATCGGAAGCCAAGGCCCTCGCAATTTCCAATCTCCGCTGGTCGCCGTAGGAAAGGTTTTTGGCCAACTCCGGCGCTTTAGAAGCACCTAAACCGACAAAATCCAGCATAGTTAGCGCTTTTGTTTTAGCTTCCCGCTCCTCAATCATCGCAGCCGGAGGGCGGAGAATTGCACCCAACAAACCTGTTTTTAATCGGCAGTGTCTACCTACTAAAACATTATCCAGCACAGTCATGTTGTTAAACAAGCGGATATTTTGAAAAGTTCTAGCAATTCCGAAAGTTGTGAGGCGATCCGGCGGTAAACCCGTGATATTTTTATTTTCAAGTACCAACTGTCCGCCACTCGGTTTATAGATCCCCGTCAGCATATTAAAAAAAGTAGTTTTGCCCGCACCGTTGGGGCCGATCAAACTGGCGATCGCTCCTTTTTCTAATGTTAAACTAACCTGGTTGACGGCAGTCAAACCACCGAATCGCATTGTAAGTTGCTGTGCTTGTAATAATGACATTTTGGTTCTGTTTTCTAAGATTAGTTAAGTTGTTATAGATCGGATTCTATATAATAATACCAAATCCGGTCGGTTAAAGTGCGTCAGTTTGGCTGTGATGGGATGCTGGTTACGACACCGAAAGATTTGGGCATCGGAATGCATTATAGAAAGTCTTTGGCTCAGCTTCATGACTGCATTTCGGTTTAAGGTTTCCCCTTGAGTGTAAGGACAAAAAGGGTGGAAAATTAAATTAGATTGCTAGTTTTTCATGGGGATGGGCTACTCTAGTAAGGGGTAGTGTAGAGGCCGAAACTATGATGAAGCTTGGTTTGCTGGTGCGATCGCGAAGCGTCTCCGCAGAAAAATCGCCAAACAACGACTTAGGAATCGGAAAAGTTACCGCTCTATCCTACTCTACAGCAACAGTTGAATACTTCTGCTCAATTGGGCAACGCCTTGAAAAAACCTTACCCTTAACTTCGCTTTATAGAGTTCAACTCCCGCCTCAGACACGATGCTACATCCAGCCCGAAAGCCAGGATACATGGATAATTGGCAGAATTTTTGACTGGGATCAAGACAAAGGTCAGTATCGAATCGATCTACCCGATAAAAAGATAGCATTAGTTGCTGAACAGGAAATTTACGTTCGTTGCAACCTACCCATCGATGACCCCATCGAAACTCTAGCGATGAAAGGTCAAGAAACGCCCTACTTTCACGATCGACGTTTAGCTTTTGTCCAGTGTCTCATCCAACAACGCGCTGTCAGTCGCGGGATGACAGGGCTGATTTCTGCCAATATTGACCTTTATCCTCATCAAGTTGAAGTTGTCCGCCGCGTACTCGAAGACCCCATTCAACGTTACCTCTTAGCTGATGAAGTTGGACTGGGAAAGACGATCGAAGCAGGTGCTATTCTTCGCCAGTATCTCCTCGATCGACCGCAGGGACGTGGAGTGGTGCTTGTACCGCAATACCTGCGGGAACAGTGGCTTCAAGAATTAGAAAATAAATTCTATCTCTCTGACTTGGACAATCGTGTCCAGGTACTTGCAGTAGAGGATGTCGATCGGGTCAGCCCGAATGCGGATTTAGGCTTTTTAATTTTAGATGAAGCGCATCACATCGCAGCAATGGCTACCTCTTTCGATGCGGTACAGCGCCGGCGTTTTGAAACTTGCAAACACCTCGCTCACAAAAGCGATCGCCTACTTCTATTATCTGCAACTCCAGTTCTCAATCACGAGCAAGATTTCCTGGCGATGCTGCACTTACTCGATCCGATCACCTACCAACTTAACGATTTGGAAGGTTTTCGTGCGAGGGTACAAAACCGCCAACAAATTGGTCGAGTTTTACTTTCATTTAAGGAGGGAGCAAATCCTTTTGTTCTTAAAACTAACCTCAATCAACTGCGAAATCTTTTTGCGGAAGATCCGTATCTGCTAAACCTCGCAGATGAGTTGCAAAATTGCTTGCAAACTAAAGAAACACCTGCGGCGCTTCGAGATCGAATTGTGCGATCGATTCGCACCCACATCAGCGACACCTATCGGTTACACCGTCGAATGCTCCGCAACCGTCGCGCTGCGGTGGAAGATGTAATTTTTGCCCGAAATGTCACACCAAAAGTAGAGTATGACTTAGATGAGCGATCGCCCCAACTTCACGAACTCATCGACGAATGGCGCACAATTGCCCCCAAAGAACAACAATATCAGCACATTTTCCTGCTTTTATTCCGTGCTGCTGGTACTTGGCTGGGAATCTTACAACAGATAGTTGCCGTCCGTTTAAGTTGTATCTCCCATCCTGACATCATTCAGGATTTTGGGATTGATAGCGCCAGAATTTTGACGGAAACCCCTAAATTTTCAGGAGAAGCAGAAATTCTGCAATCTTTGCAGCGAATTATTCAAGAACCTTCGCAAGAAGGCGATCGCATCAAATTACTCAAGATAGTTCTACTTTATCATCTGTCAGAATGTTTGAAACTTCAATCTTATCGCAGCAACCTTGATAGATTGCTGGAACAGGTGCAGCAGCGAATTCGCCGCCCGATACCAGGAGATACCCTACCAAAAGTTATCATTTTCACCAGTTTTATTCAAACTGGTGCTGAGATTGTCCGGTGCTTATCAGGTACTTTCGGTAGCGGAACTGTAGCTAGCCATCAATTAGGGATGAAACGCTCTGATGTTGAAAAAAACCTCGATAGCTTTAAAAATGACCCCAATTGTTTTATCCTAGTGTGCGATTTCTCTGGTGAAGAAGGCCGCAACTTCCAATTTGTGAATTGGATGATTAATTTCGATATTCCCTGGTCGCCAAATCGTTTAGAACAAAGGATTGGCAGGATCGATCGCATTGGTCGCCCTTTAAATGTTCAATTTACAGTATTCGCAGGCTCAGACTTAGAGGATAGCCCTCACAGTGCTTGGTATGAATTATTAAAAGATGGTTTCGGCATTTTTAATCAATCAATTGCCAGCCTTCAGTTTTATGTAGATGAAAAACTGCCGGAACTAGAAACAGTGCTGTTTCAATCTGGTACTAGCGGACTCTTAGAAAAAATCGAGTCAATCCGGGAAGGAATCGCTGGGGAACAAGTGAAAATTAGCGAACAAAATGCTTTAGATGAAATTGATGCTCAGGATGAAAATGCTACCCAATATTTTCAAGCTTTAGATGATTGTGACGCTCGGCATCAGGAAATCCAACGAGCAACTGAAGACTGGATTTGTCAAGCGCTACGATTCAAGGCAATTGACGATCTGAATTTAGCAAAAGTGCAGCATTATCAACATACTGCGCGCACTTTAATTCCCATTCACGATCTAAGAACTCACTTTGCTGATTGTGGAAAACTATCTGGTACTTATAACCGGAGAATATCAACTCAACATCCCGGTGTCAATCTCTACCGTATTGGGGAAGGATTTGTGGAAGCGCTAGCATCTTACATTCATTGGGATGACCGAGGTCAAGCCTTTGCGATGTGGCGGTGCGATCGATCTTGGGATGCTGGAGAAGGGATGGAATGGTTCGGTTTTCGCTTTAATTATGTAGTCGAGGCTGATTTGGAATTAGCCCAGCAAGTTTTAACAGATTTTGAGGTGGATCGAAGTAGATTTCTATCTGTTAAACGGCGCGCTGATGCGTTATTTCCTCCGATCGTAGAGACAATTTTTATTGATACTCGCTACGAACCAATGAGCGTTGTTAAAGATGAAGCTGTTTTGAAGATTCTGCAAGGTTCGTACAAGGATAAAAGTTCTCATCCATACCGAGATTATAATTTAGCAAAAAGTCGATTATCAGTTCTCAATGAGTTTGTTGATGAGAGTAAGTGGCCTGATTTGTGCAGTCAGGCGCGTGAGAGTTCGGAAATACTGTTGCGCGATCGCACTTTTTTCATCTCGCTCTGCCAACAGCGCGCCCGAATCGCCGACCAGAAACTAGGAAATAGACTAGACCAACTGCGGCTGCGCCTCAACCGAATGCCTGAAAGCGAACAAACTTCGCATTCTTTACTAGCAAAAGAAGTCAACATAGAAACTGCGTTAAGTCAAGCTATTTTAGAAGGAATTCGCCATCCGCGAATCAAGCTTGATTCTGTAGGATTCATTGTAGTTTCTGGGCGACCTCCGGTTGAATCTCAGGAAGGGGGAAATGAGTGATGGCTGATTCTTTTCAAGAACTCAGAGAAATTCTCCAAACAGATAAGAGTCCTGCCGATACAAGTCAGTTTTCAGAAGTCTGTTACAGGCGCTTGCTGGAAACTTTGGATGCTGCGGGAACTTCTTATGCGCCGGGAATGGGAGATATTGTGGCTCTGATCCGTCAGGTTCTACGGCGGGAATACGAGCAAAAGGGTGGGCTACCCCCAACTTTGAAAGTACCTCGGACTTCTCTTTTTCCCGATCGCAAAATGTGGCAACAAAGCGGTATCGATATTTTGAGCGAAGGTGCGGATTACTATCTGATTAGCGCTCATCCTTGGCAGCCTGATTGGCTAGATTTTTTCGCACAATATCCGCCATAAAAACCCGTATTTGATGAGAAAAAACGCCGCAATTGCGAGCCAGTAGAGGGAGATCCGTTTCTGGAATTGGTGGATAGGAAAAATTACCGGAGTGTGGGACAGCGCGAGGCAATTCGTGCTGTTTTAACTGCTCCTGACAATTCGACACTAGCGATTAATCTGCCTACTGGATCGGGGAAAAGTCTTTGCGCTCAACTGCCGGCGCTGGTGCGATCGCAAAGTGCTGGTGTTAGTGTCATTGTTGTGCCGACTACAGCACTAGCTATTGACCAAGAACGAGCTTTGAAACCTTTTATCGACCATCCCACTGCCTATTATGGCGATGAGTCTTGGGAAGGACAAGAGAGACGGCAGGAAATTCGAGATCGCATTCGCAACTGCACCCAGCGAATCGTTTTCACCTCACCCGAAAGCTTGATGAATTCTCTCGCACCTGCTCTTTACGAAGCCGCCAAATCAGAAATGCTGCGGTATTTCGTAATAGATGAAGCGCATATCGTCGAACAGTGGGGCGATGAATTCCGTCCCGCTTTTCAAGAACTCCCAGGTTTGCGAAGAGATTTGCTGCGCTGGACTTCTTTTACAACTTTATTGCTGACTGCGACCTTAACAGAATCCTGTTTAGATACCCTGGAAAATTTATTTGGGAAACCCGGCCCTTTTCAAGTGATATCTGCCGTACAATTGCGACCGGAACCGTCTTATTGGTTTGCTTGGTGTCAAAGTGAAGAAGTCAGGAAACAGCGATTAATTGAAGCGGTTTATCATCTTCCCCGCCCTCTGATTGTTTACGCCACAAAACGCGAAGATGTCAGGCGATGGAAACAGGATTTATTGTCTGCTGGATTCCAACGGTGTGCCATTATGACGGGGGAATCGAGTTCGCTAGAACGCTCTCAACTGATTCAAAACTTGCGCGAGAGACGAGTTGATATAGTTGTTGCTACTTCTGCTTTTGGATTGGGTGTGGATCAGTCAGATATTCGGGCAGTAATTCATGCTTGCATTCCCGAAACGATCGATCGTTTCTATCAAGAAGTGGGTCGAGGTGGTCGAGACGGCAAGGCAACAATCTCGCTCACCTTACACACCAATGAAGACTTAGAGATTGCCAAATCGCTTAATGACAAATCTGCCATTACGATCGATCGGGGTTTTCAGCGGTGGAAAAGTATGTTTTTGAGGAAAGAAATTCTTCCCGATGGGCGGTTTCGCGTTCCCGTCAATATTCCTCCATCCTTACAACCAGGAGACATTGACATGAACAGCCAACAGAATCAGGCTTGGAATATCCGCACTTTAACGCTGATGAGTCGATCGGGTTTAATCGATATTGATGCCGAGGAACCGCCGCGAAGAAGAAATTTTAAATCCGAAGCAGCTTATAACGAAGCTTGGGAACTGCACAGAGAGTCCCGGTTCATCCGCATCCGAGATGAATCGCATCTGAATCGTCAAACTTGGGAACATAAAGTAGAGCCAATTCGCCAGCAGCGCCAAAACTGGAGCTATAAAAACCTCCAATTAATGCGCGAGGTTTTGCTGCCGAAACGCTGTATTTCCGAAATCTTTGCTGAAGCTTACACTATTCCCGCCCGTGTAGTGCCAGAACCGAGAAAACTGGTCAGAGTTTCTCCCGCTTGCGGTGGATGTCCTGTTTGCAGAAAAAACAGGGAACCAGAGTTTTCGGGAATTATGCCCGCGCCATTACCTGTATGGCAAAAACCGAATTTTTTTGTAGGTGAAGAACTAAAACGATTGCTAGGAGGAAATAAATTAATGCTAGTTTTCTATGAGTCTCTTGAAGCTCAAAGCTGGAAACTCAAAAGCCCTAAACTTTTTAACTGGTTAATCGAGCAGGGAATTAATAATCTGGTGGTTTCTGATGAATTTCCGAGTATATTGATAGCAGAAACAAATCGGATAGCCGATGCTTGTATATTTTTGTTTCAAAAATACGAGCCTCTGCTGATGCCGCCCATTCCCACCCTGATCTTTCATCCGCCCGGAAAGGCTATCCCTCACAACTATCTGTCACTCAACAGAACTTCTCAAGCTCCGTTGATTATCGTGCTTCCTGTCGATACACCCGATCCGAGCCGCGATGACCGCAAGCTGATTGATATTTTTCCTAGTAAATTTTTTATGTTTGACCACTTTTGCAGGGAGGTTAATTTATGAGCGTCTTAAAAACTGCTTTGGCTACTCCTAGCAGAATGCGAGGAATATTTAGATATTTACTTGAAGCACCCAAACAGCGCGAAAATAAGGAAAAACTCACTCGGCTGCTTTCTCCACATGAATTGTCAGAAGGGAGAAACAAAAGTGCCGAACATCCGATGTTTGATGCTGCACTGCGAGAAAGCATAAAATGTCGCTTATTAATAGCAGACAATGATGATATTGCTATAAATTTTGAGCTTCCCGAAGCATCTCGACATCCTAAAATGGGTGATAAATTGTTACCCGATACGCTGGTACAGTTATTGTTTGCTTCTGATAACGAAGATGAAGAAGATTTAGGTCGGTTAATAGCATGGTATTTAGCACAGGATATTTATGATGCTCCCGGTACATGGCAAGAAGTAGAACAGCGCGTCGCAGAGCAGGGAGTTGCTGAGTCTTTAGATTTGAAAATATCCAGCAATAGTTTGTTTGGTCAAGTCGAGGACTGGATGTGTTATTTAGGGTTTGCTTGGGGTCATGCTTCAGATTCCAACAAAAAACTTGTTGTGGCTGAGCCAACTGCTTATCTCAGACGAAATTTAAATAATTTATTTCAAGGACAAGCAAAAGCTAAACTTTCAATCCGAGATTTTCTCGATCGCCTAGCTAAAAAATGTCCTCTGTTTGAAACGGGAAAATTTCGAGAACAGGTAGAAGAAAAACTTGGTTTTCGCTTACCCAATCACTTATCAACTAGCACGGCTTTTGCTTTATTTCGCCTTCAGGATGATGGTTTCATCAAGCTTGTAAAAGAGTCTGATGCGGATTTATTCATCTTTACCGGGGTAGGAAATGAAGAAGGATTTTCTCATATTATTTGGACGGAAGTAGAACTATGACATTTACAAAATTTGTTTGCTGGGATGTCGATCGCGTTCGCCGCGTAATGGGTGTGGAGGCTACCCAAACTCCAGATAGTATATTTGTGGCAACTCACCATCCGATCGCCATGTACCGCCAGGAACTTATCGATGCACCGTCGCGAGTTACCTACAGTGAGTCAGAATTTCTGAAAGACTTTCTCGCTGAAAAAGATTTCGCTTTCGTGCCAGTTTTAGGAAGTTCGGGGACGGGAAAATCTCACCTGATTCGCTGGCTGGCTGCGAATATTGCATCGAGCCCAAAGCGCCGAGTTTTGCTGATTCCCAAAATAGGAACGAATCTCAAAGATATTATCAGTTTAATATTAGAAGGGATGGCAGGAGCAACTTTTGATGAATACCGGCAGCGTTTAAATCGAGCCACTAGCAGCTTGACAGAAGCCCAAGCGCGGGAACAACTTCTGAATCAGCTTGCGGCTGCTGTTGGCCCAAACGGTCGGGGCGATCGCACTAAACTTTCTGATGTGGAAGATTACCTCGTCGGTGCTGTGGATTCTCTACTCTACGATCCATTTTTCCGAAAACACTGGCTAAAGGATGGGGGTATTATCCATCAATTAGTTATCCACATTCTCGGACAGCGAGATACAGTAGAAATTGTGGAAGAACGGCGGCATTTTTCGCTCGGTGACTTGCCTCTTAATGTTTTAAACTTGGGAAAAGCTGGCAAGCAAGCACAGGATTTTTATAGCTTCCTCATCGGCGATGAGGATACTCAAAAGGCAACTGTAGATTGGTTGAACCGGCATTTAGATGAAGCCATAGCTCAGGTTTTGAGTCTGGGGCGCGAAGATTTACAAAGATTAATGCGGGAAGTTCGCGAAACTTTAGCAGAACAAGAAATAGAGTTAGTTTTGCTGATTGAAGATTTTGCTAAATTGCAAGGCATCGATCGCGAAGTTTTAGAAGCAGTTTTAGCGCGACCTCAACAACCGGGACCCAAACCTTTGTGCGCGATCCGAACGGCGCTAGCTTGTACTACGGGCTATTTTGACAGTCTGAGGTTAGATACAGTAAAACAGCGGATTACTTTTAGCGTTAATCTTGACCTTGGCACAGTTGGCGAACAATCTTTAGTGAATTATGCAGATATCAAACAATTTGTGGGTCGATATCTCAACGCGGTGCGTTTGCAGGATAAAACAATTCAAAATTGGTGGGCTGACTCTCGCAATCGCGAAGGTTCGGATCGAGAATCTCTACCTAGTGCTTGCAATGAATGCGAACACAAACTAGCTTGTCATGCAGGTTTTGCAGAAGCCGAGGGTTTGGGTTTGTATCCTTTTACTTCAGAAGCCTTAGAACAAATGCTTTCTAGAGTCAATCCCGGCAATTTTAACCCTCGGATTTTGATTAAAGATGTTCTTAAGTGGACGCTAGAAAATTCTGCTGCTGATATCGAGGGCGGAGAGTTTCCTGCTATTGCTGTGCGAGAACACTTTGGCCAAATGCGGCTGAGTGCAATGGTTCAGGGAGATATTCAAGCGAAAGATCCAGAAAATAGCGATCGCCGCCAGATTCTCCTAGATTTGTGGACGGATAGTAACGATCTTTGTGATTTGCACCCAGAAGTTCACTCTGCGTTTGATATTCCCCCGCTGGGCGTGAAGCTTCAGCCTACAAAAAAATTATCCTCTGTTTCGGGTGCTAAAGAGTCTAGGTCTTCTGTTAGTAAGTATCAAGTTGAGTCACAATCTCAAACTAAAAAAAATCTGACAGCAGCCGGACAAGTTCCCGATAAGCTTACTAGACAAAAAGAAATTCTTGATAGGTGGAACAATCAAGAATTTCTCCCGCAAGATATCGCTGGGGACCTGCGCCCGTTGATTTACTCAGCTATCGGCGAGCGGATCGAATGGGACACGGAAATGCTACTTAAGGGGGTTTTTGCTAGTAGTGGGACGACATATTTTAAAAGCAGAAATATTACTTTTTTTAGTCCAAAAGTGACGAGGGAGACGATTTCTGGAGTTAAACTATCTCTTCCTCTGAATCCTGACGATGCAGATGAGTTTCGGGAAACGGCGATCGCCTTCCAAGGCATTTTACAATACAACCATTACAAGCATTGGAAGTTCCCCGATGGATCTCGCTACTTTCGCACCTACGCCAAACAACTGGAAAAATGGAGTCAATATGTTTTAGAGCAAATTCGCCTGTATCCCCGCGAGTCTGGGGAACCCTGGAGCCCTGTCCCTGCTGCTGTTGAGCTACTGGCGATCGCGGCCACAATGGCAGGACATTCTACCAATTCTACTGAAGATTCGATCAATGCTTTGTTTCTCAAACTAGATCCCAAAGATTTAGAAAATCGTTCAGCTAATTGGAAAAAGCTATTTGGTACTTTACAAAAACACCGCGAAGCTTTACTAGACATTGTTAGGAGTCGAACCGCTTGCACGAAAGGAAGCTCTACACAATTTCAAATGATTGATACTGTTCAAATTTTGGAACCTTTGAAGCAGGTTAGCAAATCTTGGCAGCCTCAATCTGAAATTCCGGCTGATGTTCGGGAGAAGTTCTCGGAAATCGATAAACCCCGTCAAGCGGTGGATGAAATGCTAGAAAAAGCGATTCAAGAGGAGTGCGATCGGCAACTTGCTGTTTATTATTCTTTAGTATCTGAACTAGGAGAAAATTTTAATAAAAAGGAGGTTTCTGATGTTGTAAAACAGGCAATGGATCGAGCCACAGAAGCAGGTGTATTTCGGGGAAGGAAGAGTTTCGATGACCTAACATCTGTCTTGAAACAGTTTAAGGCGATCGGACTTTCTAGCTATGTAGATACCATGAAACGCTTGCAAATTGAAAAAGATTGTCCAGACATTCAACGTGGGAAGCTGCTGAAGTATCTCAGCGAAAATTATCAAAAAGTAATGACAGAATCAGCCGATTTTATCAAGAGTACCAATAATTTTCTTGATGCTTCTCTAACGGAGGTAAAAAACCGGATTGAGGAGTTAGAAGCGTCAGGTGGTGCAACAGTAGAATCGAGCCATAAATGTATTGAAGATGGATTAGCAAAATTGCGGGATCTAATTAGTGAGATTAAATAAAGGATAAACAATATGCTGATCGAAAACTCCCATGAATTGAGAGATTTGTCTCAAAAGCTAATTAATCTTCGGAAGTATGCAGAGCATTATCAAGGGTTTCAATCTAGACAAAAACAGATCGAGCAAGCTGTTACTGGAACTCTACCTCTTGTGCAATCTTTAAGAGCTTTTCGCGAAAGAGGAATGGCCAATTTTGATTTAACTCAAAAGGCTGACAGTTTACTGAAATTTATTGCTAATGTTGAGGCAAAATTTCAGGAAGATCGTGAGTGGATTATAGACAATGAAAATTTTAACAACAAAAATTTTACTTATACGGTAAATCAATTACAAAAGTCTCTGAAAGAGGAATTGAGTCAAGCTTGGGGGCTGTACCGAACTGAAAAGATGCCGAACACGAATAAGGAAGTCCTGAATGTGCTGGATAAAGTTTCGGCATTTAAGCCAACTATCCAACGAATTAGAAATTTAGATTTGCAAATTCGGGAGTCTAACTCAATACCCCAAAGCAGTGAGGATTTTGATAAAGTCGATCGGCTAATTGAGGAATTAAAGCAGTGCTGGGATGGCTTAAATGCTGATGAGGTTCCTGAAGCAGTGCTTCGTTTTCTGAGAGTGGCTGCTAATGAGGGTGCTACCCGGGGACTTTTAACGCCAGAGGTAGAATATTGGTTGACTAAATACCGTCTGATTGATTCTTTACGAATTCGCTTGACCTAATAAATGGTTTGCGATTGTCCAAGAAATCACTGACGCACCCTCCTGCATTTTCTAGCGTACAGACAAAGTGCGATCGTCTTTGTTGCGGTAAGGTGCGTCAGTAGCAAATTGTGTTAGTTTAGTCAAATCTCTTGACTGACGCACCCTACTGCATTTTCTAAGGTACAAACAAAATAGAACTTAAAAAGATTAGATTCTAGCGAACGGCGAGGGCGATATTGTGCGTGTAAATCAGCAGTCGAAAAGTTTTCAATAACTTTGAGATTTAGTTCGTCAGCCAAAGTTGCAATCTTTTCAAACCCAGTAATCCAGGGTGCATACATACTTTCGTATTTATCTATGTAATCATTGATATCTTGGTAGCCCGTCGTTCTCAAAATCACCTTTTCCGACATATAATCAAAGGACAATCGGAAATTATGAACATTGTCACGAATTTGTTCTAACACAAATATTACATCTTTTTTCTCAAGCAAGGTTGTGTTGCCTTCCCACAAAAAATAGGTCGGTCGAGTGAAATCAAATTCACTCTGTTTCAGCAAGGAGATTAAACCGTCTTTTACGTAATCGCCGGGAAGATAGCGAACATTAGCAGTAACTTTGTTCAATTTGAGAGTTTCTTCTTTTAATTGAAGAGTCGCCTGGTCGTCTATTTCAAAATAAGTCACTCCTTCTCCATTAATTCTAGCAGCGCGAGTATCCAAACCCGAACCTAAAATAACTACTTGCTTGCAACCTCCTAAAATGTGATTTGACAAAACATCATCAAAATATTTAGTCCGCAACTTAACCATTTCTTTAGCCGCAGGAGAGTTTTGTGCTATTTGGCTAGCTACTTTTTTTGTTTCCTCATTCAGCCATATTTTTACTACATGATCAGTGTAGAGAGGAGTTGCCTCTTCATTCTCTTCGGCTCTAAATTCCGCAACGATAAAAGCAGTACCAGTTACATTCTTCATGGCTAATCTTTCACCCTTACTAAGTAGTTGGTTACAAATAAACATTAGATGAGGACGGGGGTGTTTATACCCCTAAACTCCCTTGCATCCTAGATTATTAGCTAAACCTGCCTACAAAATACTATGGTTTTTGCCCTTACCTATTTATTGACTTCTCGCATCGGCTAAAGACTCATTGCTCGCTTCAGCATCCGAATGCAGTTCAGCTTGGTGTATCTTATCAGGAATCAGCCCCTCTGGCCGCACGAGCATCATGACAACAAGAGTTAGGCCGAATAGAAATAAGCGCATTTGAATCGGGTCTAAACTGGTGGCCAGAAAGTCTCGCAACTGGGGAATTGCAATCCTGGGGAGTACAAAAGTATTCAGAAAACCCTTGAGGACTTGCGCTAATTGTGGCAGATAAAGCCGATCGGCAGACATGATAATGATAGCGCCCAAAATCACCCCCGTCATGTTCCCCAAACCGCCTAAAATCACCATACACAGGATGATTACCGACACAGAGAAATCGAAAACGCTGGGAAAAATTGCGCTGATATAGGCGGCGTAAAATGCGCCTGCAAAGCCCGAAAACGTCGCTCCCATCGCAAAAGCCGAAAGTTTGGTTTTGACCAGGTTAATGCCCATCGCACTAGCGGCTAATTCATCTTCGCGCATGGCATTCCACGCCCTGCCCAAGCGGGAATCTCGCAGCCGCGAAATCATGAAGTAAGCGAAGACAACTAGCAGTAAAATTAGGTAGTACCAGGGAAAGTAGTTGCCGGTGCTGAAAGTGCCGACGATGGGGAGAGATGGACGCCCGATCGGGTTTATTCCCGCTTCGCCGCCAGTGAGGTTAAAAGGTTGATCGCACCCAACCAGACACAGCACTAACTCGGGTTTTCCCAAAACAGCCGCAACAATCTTCGAGACTGGTTCGTCAATCCGAATCGCGGTTAAATTCCTAAAGACAACCGGGATAATTTCGCCAAAACCGAGGGTAACAATAGCCAAATAATCGCCCTTGAGCCGCAGTGTGGGAATACCCAGGATTACGCCCGCGATCGCAGCTACACCGGCCGCGATCGGCAATACCACCCAAAAATTCCAAGCAATATTTAACTGCCCAGAAGATAGCAAAGCCGTCGTGTAAGCGCCGATCGCAAAAAACGCCGCATATCCCAAATCCAACAAACCCGCAAAACCCACAGTAATATTCAAACCCAGCGCCAGCATAATAAAGATTTGAATCTGTACTACAGTAGCAATCCAGCCAGTCTGAGCCTGAATGTCGATAAACGGAAACAGAATTAGAATAAAAGCTAATGTCACCAGAGTTGCCAGCCGCTGGCGTTCTCCCTGCAAACCCTGCAAAGCACCCATTAACGTAGCGGTCAAAATTGCGATCGTCAAACTGCAAATCCCGTACAGCAGCGTAGTCGGCAAAGCCACAGCCGATTGACCAGAAAAAGGTCTAATCACAACCCCTTCTACCACACTCGCAACTAACAGCCAAACTCCCAATCCTAATCCCGCTAAACTGCCAATAGTCGCGCCCATTTTCGGGCTGTAAACCTTCTGCTCCCGACAGCTAATAAAACCCGCCGCCGTACCCATCAGCCAGCCGATCACGGTGCCACTCCAACCGCCGAATAACAAAACAGTCAAAGAGGCGATTGCCCCTAAAATACCAGTCGATTTAATTGCTTTAATTATTTTTTTTGACATAGGAACAAGTTATGAGTCATTAGTCAGTAGTTAGAGGAAAGAATGCTAGCAATCGCAGTTTATAGATGCGACTGACGCGGGCAGTGCCAAATTCTGCATCAATGAATGTGATAGACTGCTTATAGTGGAAACGGTCGATCGGGCTAGCTACAGTTTAGAGTCTTTTGAGTTCGATTATTGCACCAAAAGTGACGAAACTTCAAATATACTGGAACTGTTACCCCAACACACTTCAAACGGGCGATCGCTATATGGTACAAGCACCTCAAAAAACTATCACCCTCGACGAGTTTTTGCAACTCCCAGAAACCAAACCCGCTAGCGAATACATCAAAGGTGCGATCGTCCAAAAACCTATGCCGCAAGGAAAACACAGCAAACTACAAGGCAGACTCGTAACAGTCACCAACGACATCGCAGAGAAACCGCAAATTGCCCTAGCCCTACCAGAACTTCGCTGCACCTTTGGCGGACGTTCTATTGTCCCCGATGTCGCGATTTTTGTTTGGAATCGCATTCCCCTCGACGCTGACGGCGAAATTGCCAATACATTTAATGCTCACCCAGACTGGACAATAGAAATATTGTCCCCAGCCCAAAGCCAAACCAAAGTCACAAACAATATTTTGCACTGTTTGAATGCCGGTTGTCAGATGGGTTGGTTGCTCGATCCCGATGAAAAAAACATTTTAGCCTATCCCGCAAGGCAGCAGCCTATTTCCTTGCAAGAACCAACAGATATACTTCCGATGCCCAAATTTATGCCGGAAATGCAGTTGACTTTAGGCGAAGTTTTTGGCTGGCTAAAACCAGGTAATATTTAATTGGGTGTACAGTATTCCACTCAATTGAGTAGCGCTATGTTCTACTGGGCAATAAAACTTCAATGGTGCCCATCGCCCCATTAAGTATTTTTTCAGTAATAGGAAGATGACGGCGAACGCTGACTATTTTTTGTCCTTAACATATAATAGTTTAAGGTAGCGTTGCTGAATATAGCGATTCTAAATAAATTGTGTAATTTTTGTAGGGGCAAACCCCCCGTGGTTGCCCCGATCCGTGGGGGGTAGGCACGGGGGCACTACCCCTACATATTTTTACAACTGATTTAGGATTGCTATAGAGGTATCATAAGTGCGTTCAACGGATGTTTTGGCTACCCCATTTGCCTCGCTTTCTGCGCAATTGGAAGGATGCTCTCGATAGAGAACCGGAACATCTTATAACTTAAAATACCGACGGTTGGAGCGTCTATCCAGGATTTATTTCCCCCGGATCTCAGATTGTCGGCAAAACTTACATAACAAGGGTGGAAGGGGAGAACACCCGGTTACCACACTATCTAGCCAGACTGCATCGCCAGACGCCTTGTTACTCTAAACAATTACAAATGCTGACATACTCAATTCGCTTGCTATTGCATCCACTATTTCAAGTTTCGAGATGCGCCCCTTCATATCTGATCCATACCTAATTTCAGCAACGCGTTTTTTCACTCTTTCCCTAGGCTTGAGCATATCTAATTTCAGTAAAGCCGGTTTTCTCTAACTGCGATCGCTTGGGGAGAATCCTTCAGATACATGATAAAACTGTTGACTCTTCCTATTTCTATTTGGCACTTATAAATAGGAATTTTCAAGCACAACTCGAAATCAGACAATAAAAAAATTACGCAGGAGAGAACCTGCAACCTTTTGGGGGAGCAGGCTGTGAAGGCTCCCCCTCTGTGCTGGTTAGCTTACTCCACTTGACCAAGATATCTTCCAAGGTGTAAGGTTAGTTAGCTAGCGCTGCCCTTGTCTAGGTTCTACTACCTTACTGCGTAGCTTTACAGGTCAGATATTTTTTATATCATCAGAGCCAAGATGAAAATTCCAATTTATAGGAACACCACTTATCTCCTTATCTCAATTATGGTAGTGGCTGCTATTGTGCGATTGATTCATATCAATCAGCCATTTATTGATAGCTTTAGTTGGCGTCAGTCAAGCACAGCCATGATGGCCGAAAATTTCTATCGCAGAAATGGGAATATCTTCTACCCTGAAGTTAGCTGGGATGGGCCAGGGCCTAGCTATAATGGACGCGAATTTCAAACAGTTACTTATATTACAGCCCTTCTCTATACTGTATTGGGACAGCATGATTGGGTGGGACGCAGCGTCGTTGTCCTGTTTAGCTTGTGGGGAATATTTGCCTTCTATCAGTTAGTTTCTCGTATTTGGGATCGAGATCGCGCTCTTATGAGTGCTGCAATTATCGCAATTTTTCCAGGAAATATATGTCTGGATCGGTCTTTCCTTCCAGACCCGGCAATGGTTGCATTAGTTGTCACAAGTTTCTGGATGCTGATTGCTTACCTACAAACTGACCGCTGGTATTATTTATTACTTGCCACCCTCTTTGCAATTTGGGGCTTTTTAACCAAACTACCAGGTTTAATCATTGGCATTCCGATGCTCTATACAATATTTGTTGTCCTGGGTCATCGAGGATTACTGCGCCCGAAAAAGCTCATAGTAATTGGAGTAGCTGCCATTTCCATCCTCCTCCCAGTAGCTGCCTATTATTTGTGGGCGAGGCATATTTCTCTCACCTATCCGCCTTACCACTTTGCTGGCAGCGGGAACTGGCTCTGGGATCCTCCTTCACGTGAATGGTGGCAACAAAAATATTTCTTTCCTCAACTATATAATTATCTTTATCGCTGGCTTTGGACATATCCCATTATGATCCTTGTGGCTATTGGTTTCTTCCTTCCTCCTGATTATAAACTTCCTACCCAGGAATCAGAAGAGCAGTCAAGTAATGTAGCTGTACCAGTACCAGGGATGTTTCATTGGTGGATACTTGCTTTTGCCATTTATTACTTCATTGGCGCTCAAGAGCTCGTCCTAAATCCCTCTAACTTAAATATTATCAACCCAGCCGCCGCAGCTCTAGCAGGAAATGGTTTGATAGCACTTGCTTCATTCGCCAAGCGAATTGGAGGTTCATCTTCAGCATTAGCACTCATAGTGGCAATACTACTAATCATTTCTGGAATTAGTTATAGACAGTTAAACCGATGGTGCTATTCTAATTGGGCAAAAGATGGTTACGAACTAGGGAGAGCTTTGCAGCAAATAACTCAACCAAGTGACCTTCTTGTTACTATAGCTAATCGTGGAGGTGGCGATCCCGTAGCTATCTATTATAGTCGCCGACGTGGCTGGGTTTTTCCTCCTGCTATTTATTGGGGTTTGCCTCCTTCTAGTCCTCAAGAGAGCAAGAAAAAGAATAGTATTTATTGGAAATATCCCATGACAGATGATACTTTAATTGCCATCTTGGAAGATTTGATTGCCAAGGGAGCAGATTGGATGGGAATTGTTAAATATGACAATAATCAAATTGCAAAAGATAACCCTAAATTAGTTGCATACATTCAAAAAACATTGGAACTCTATCAAGAAACACCCAACTGGGTTATTTATCGAATTCCTCCCAAACTTAAAACAACCAACCGCTAGAACCATGAGACTTTGGGGGCTTCTTTGTCGGGAGTAGATTGTTGAGATGGCATGAGTGAGTGGGCCACTGGACAATCCATATAAGCTGTTGTGCATTTAAACTGTGATACAAGCATTACCCCTGAGGGGGTGACAACAAGAGTCAAAACCTTGAGAGAATCAAGGACATAGCCATCATACCCTCTGAAAAAATCGTAGTTTATTGCGCCTAATTCCGATTAATGAGCGTAATAATTTCTTGACTTGCATTCCATGCCAACTCCCTCCGCTTCGCGGAACCCAACATTGACCATATAATCCAATTCAAAAACTACTAGGGCGACGTGTCGATCGCCCGTATTCAGTTAACTTAGCCACATATTTTAGAAGTCCCATTGCCTTGATTTTTTGACCTTGAATCACAGCACAACTTTAAGCAATGCCTATCAATAATATCAAATTGCTGATGGGTTGACAATCCCGTCAGGGCGCGACAGTTAAAAAATGGTGTAATTTGTGCTAAATTACTCCGACGGCGTTTGTCGCCATCTGCGAGAGGTTTTTTCGCTCCTGATCTCCCAATAATCCGCCTAAATAGTTCCTAAACTCCTGTTTTTGGGCTTGATGACCAAAGATATCGTCAAATCTTTGACACCATCTATCAAAGCAGGGGGCATCGCGGTCTGACAGATGTAGGTTTTTTGGTAAAAGCCTTATCCGATAAGAGTTTGAGATTTTAGCAAGGCAAAAGCCTAAAACCCTTGCACTGTCGTTTGTTTGCAGGGTTTAGCAAGGGAAAACCTACACATGTCAGGGCATCGCGGCGGGGGTCGTCTCTTTCATTGCTCATTCTTTAACAACGTTATATGCTTGCTCTTCAAGCATTAGAACTCATTTAGCTCGTATTTTTTGTTTAAGTCCCGATAAGTATCTCTTGCCATTATTTAAACCCAGCAATTTCAAACCTTCTCCTGAACATTTTCGCCCAACAAACCCCCTGGCCGAAAAGCCAAAATCACCACCAAAACCCCAAACACCCAAGCATTAGTCCAGCGACTCGACAAATACTGATCGCTCAAAGACGACAGCAACCCAATCAAAACCCCTCCTAACATCGCCCCCACAATATTGCCAATTCCCCCCAAAACCGCCGCCGTAAAAGCCCTCAAACCCGCCGTAAACCCCATCGTAAAAACAATAGTATTGTTGTACAGACCAACCAGAATCCCAGCCGAACCCGCCAAAGCTCCCCCAATCAAAAAAGTCAGAGCAATAATCTGATCCACATTAATGCCCATAATTTTAGCAGCATCGCGGCTTTGAGCCGTTGCCCGCATCGCCTTTCCCAGACGAGTGTACTGGACAAAAACATGAAGCAAAACCATCAATACCACAGCAACCACCAACACAATTAAATCTTTCGTAGTAAATACAATACTCGTTTGAATTCCCAAAGCTTTGAAAATATCAACTCGCGGCAACAAATCGGGAAAACTTTTCGGCGCAGCAGAATTAGAACCCATCACCGGAATAAAAGCTTTCAATCCTCCCCAAAACAGCCCCATATTTTGGAAAATAAAAGAAACTCCAATCGCTGAAATTAAAGGAGCCAAACGGGGAGCATTTCGCAAAGGCCGATAAGCGTACTTTTCCACAACAATATTGAGTCCAGCACAAAATACCGAACATACAATTAAAGCAACTAACATCACCGGTATAGCAATAGCCAAAGGTGCGCCATCTTGCATCCCAAAAGCCCCGAACACGGTTAGGGAAGCAAAAGCACCCAACATATACAAGTCGCCGTGAGCAAAATTGATTAACTCAATAATGCCATAAACCATAGTGTAACCCAAAGCAATAATTGCAATCAGCGCGCCGTTGACCAGACCAACTAATAATTGTTGGATAAAAACTTCAGGATTGCTGACTATTTCTCCAACAATTTTTGGCAGGTCAAATCCTGCGATCGGCCCTAATAGCAAAACTATATAAACTACACCTAGATATAATAGAATACTTTTCCAGTTCTTCATGTTTTTGAGTAATTGGGAATTGGGAATTGGGAATTGGGAATTGGGCATCGAGAATCGAGAATCGGGAAGTGGGAATTGGGCATCGGGCATGGGACATTGGAGGGAGAAGGAAAAAGGCATAATTTTTATTATCCCTTCTTCCTTCTTCCTTCTTCCTGATATCCGTTACATCCGTTATAAAATCCGTTATAAAGTCCGTTGCCGAACTTCCCTCTTCCTCCTAATTAATTATTCCGTCTTGAGCGCATTCACGAACTCCCACTTGCCACCTTTAACAACATTTCCTGACATTGTAGTCAAGCTCGTATCGCCGTTGGTGTCAAAACTCCAAGTCCCGAGTACCCCGTTAAAATCTTTAGTTGCCAAGACAGCTTCGCGGATAGCAGCACGGTCATTTTTGCAAACTTTATTAATTGCGCCGATCGCAACTTTAGCAGCTTCATAGGCGTAAGCTGCATAAGCTTCCGGTTCAGCATTATATTTTGCCTTGTAACTTGTGTACCACTTCGCACCCGCACCAGTCAATTCTTGAGGAGGCAAGCCACCAAAAGTAGCGTAAACTCCTTCGGCATCTTTGCCTGCCGCGTCAATTAAAGCTTGCTCTTTAATGCCGTCGGGCCCCATGAACTTAACTGCATCAGGCGTCATTCCGACATTTCTCATGTCTTTAATTATTTGTCCCGCATTGCTTTGAGTAGTGCCTCCAAGGTAAATCATGTCGGGATTTAAAGCTTTGATTTTATTCATTAACGCCTTATAGTCGCTAGCTTTAATATCAATTCCCTCTCTTCCGAGGACTTGAATTCCCAACTTTTTAGAAGTTGCTTCAAAAACATCAGCGATGCCTTTGCCGTAGAGTTCTTGGTCGTCGAGAATGTAGACTTTTTGCACGCCCAAAGATTTCGCCCAGTTGCCAGCTACAGCACCTTGAAGGTCGTCAGCGGGGACAACGCGGGTGAAATTCCGAGTACCAGCGGGATAATAAACGTTGGGTTCTTTGGCTTCGCCTTTTCCTGGTTTAGTCAGTCCCGGATAAGTGTTGGCCGGACTGATCATGACGATGTTAGCTTGGTTGAGCACTGGAATGGAAAGTTTGGCTGCACCGGAGTTATAGTGACCGATGACGGCAACTACCGAACCGTCAGCCACGGCTTTGTTGGAGTTTGACGTTACTTGGGCTGGGTCCCATTTGCCGGCGGCGGCGGTGGCGTCATCATAAACTTCGTATTGGATTTGGATTTTGCCGTCGCAAGCTTTCGAGTTGGTTTCGGCGAGGGCTTGTTGGATGCCGTTGACCATTGTTTGAGCTTGACCTAGGGCGCTGCCTGTCATGGGCAGCATGGAGACAATTTTGACAGTATTTGGGTCGCCGGGGCTGCTGACTGCGACGGGAGTGGCTGCGGGACTGCTTCCGGGGCTGCCTCCGGGAGTTGTGGCGGTGGGTGCTTCAGGATTTTGACAGCTAGCGCACAGAGAGGCTATTCCGGCGGCAAAAAGTAATTTCCGTAATCCTGCGGCGGTGAGATTCTGTGTTGAGTTGATTTTTGGGGGTGTGGCACTTTTGCCGCCTGACTTCTGGGAAAAGTTCATAGGTTGGTTTGTTTGTTGCTTGCGTTTTTGCATATTTTTCACTCTAGTCAGTATTATGTAGTCAAGAGTTAGCACAAGTTTAAAAAATTTGTGTCAACTCTCAAAGATACACTGCTGCCGCAAGAAGGTCGGGACTTGGGCCATATATGATATCAATGTCGGCGATATCCAAAGTTTAGACTTGAAAAATGTCTTATTCGCCTGGTTCTGCGTGGTATTGTGCGATCGCAGTTTGGATTTCCTCGGCCGAGACGTTTGCTTGTTCTGATTTCGAGTAAATCAGGTGTAAAACAACCTGAGTCGGTGATTCAACTTGATAAATCAAACGATAGCCACCGCTCTTACCAACTTGGGCATCACTGTTTTTGGCCCGGACTTTGTAAACGGTGTATGGGTGCCTGTAATCTGGTTTCCGATGAAGTTTCCTTGGATAATCTGATCGAGGACGGGCTTAACATCGGTTTGAATTTGGCGATACCTTTTAGCGAGTCCTTTGAGGCGACATTTGAAGAGTGCCGTGAATTTGAGTTGGACTGGCATATCAGACATTGATGCCGTCCCAGAGCTGATCGATGGGGAAGGTTTGTCCCGCTTTGACTTGGTGGAGGGAGGCTTTCAGGTCAGCGAGGATTTTGTCGTTGGAGTCGGTGTCTGAGTCAAAATCCGAGTCGAAGTCTGGGGCGAGCGCGGTCTGTGTCCGACTGGTCAAAAATTCCAGGAATGTCAGGGTTTGCTCTAAAAGCGATTCAGGAGTCCGTTCGATCGCTTCTAGAAGGCGTTGTTTTATCGGCGACATAAGATGACCTCTCAATCTAGCTCCTCTCATCTTATCAGTAAGTGTAGTAAATTTTGTTTGCATCGAAAACTTAAATGTGTCTGGGATGCTCAAGTGTGGTAAATTAGCGGCTGCTATAGCAATGCTTGGATTCTCTGAATTTTGTAGTCTGAGGTTGACTCGCCCATGATTGAGTTACAAGCGGATTTACAATATGTAGTGAGCGATCACCTAAAAGTTTCTTTAGATGAGATCGCGCAATTTTGCCAGCGCTGGAACATTGTCGAGTTTGCCCTGTTTGGCTCGGTGCTGCGGGATGATTTTCGCCCTGATAGCGATGTGGATGTATTAGTTACTTACGAGTCCTCGCACCGCCTCACGCTGTCTCATTTATTGAGTATGCAGGAAGAGATAGAGGATTTATTTCACCGTTCTGTAGATTTGGTGGAAAAAAGCAGTTAAAAAATCCCTATCGGCGATCGAACATTTTGAAAACGCATCGAGTGATTTATGCCAGCGAACGATCGGGATAGTGCTGCACTTTGGGACATGGCGCAAGCAATCCCTCGGATTCAACAGTTTACTGCTGATGCTTATTACGACACTTACCTGGAAAGTGTTTTTATGCAAAGTGCCGTAGAGCGGCAGTTGGGGATTTTGGGCGAAGCAGCTCGCAGATTTTTGATCGAGTTTCAGCAGTTTCATCCCGAAATTGATTGGCGAAATGCGATTAACTTACACAATATTTTAGTTCACCGTTATGACCAAGTGAGACCAGAAGTTATGTGGAATATTGTTACAAGTGTTTTGCCTGGTTTACTGGTGCAATTAGAGGCATTACTGCCACCGTTACCTGATGATACTTGATATCATGCCTGGTCAAATTCCTCCGCTTAGCGCTTGAGGGCGATCGATCCGGTTCTTAGTGAGGAATTTAGTCCAATGGCACTGAAAAAGTGAGCCCCAAAAAATCTGTAAGGCAATATCTACATAGATAATTGCCTGACCAACCACAATATCTCTCTCAATTATGCCAAATCGTGCGTGCATTCTTAAACAACAATTTTTGCCGAGCGTTGCCTCACCTTGGGAGAAGCTGCTGCCAGATTCGTTAGTCCAGGAGCTTCTAGCGAACGAGAAAATCACCTACGACCAAAGCATCTACACACCGATAGTCACATTGTGGGTGATGATATCCCAGGTACTCGCTCCCGACAAAAGTTTGAGTGGGGGCCGTGAAGCGGATGAGTACGTGGCTCAGTGCCGCCGGAGTCCAGCCTCCTTCTTCTGATACCGGGGCAGACAGTAAAGCTCGTCAGCGACTACCAGATAAACTCGTTCAACAGTTAGTACCCATAGTCGCAGAGGAAGAGAGAAAAGCAAGTTCTCATATAACAACAATGGTGTGGACGACGGGTGCGGGTACTAGATGGGACAACAGTGTTGATGAATCATACTGCTGCTAATCAAGCCGAGTATCCGCAACACAGCAATCAAAAAGCTGGGTGTGGATGAACCGTCGCTAAAATAGTGGTACTCTTTTGATTGCTCACGCTTGGCTGTAGTATCCGCTGGCATAGCTGACGCAGGCGAGCAGTGAGATTGTGCTCAGCCGTTTGATTGATGCAAATTTAATCCCCGACGATGTGATATTGCCAGAGCAAACTTATGGTAATTATGTCGATTTAGTTGTGGTGAAACAGCCAGGATAAGATGCTGTTTTCCGTAGAAATCATTTCCGTAAAACTGACTTAAGAGCGGGGAAAAAAGTTGGAAATTGGCGCTCATAAAGTCGTCGAGAATCAGTCCCAACAGTGTCCCAACCACATGAATTTAGAGGAATTCCAGGCATGAACGTCTAGTTTCAGCGTCCGGGAAGTATGGCGAATTAAGCGCCGTGGCTTCAGAGCTGAGCCTATCATTGTAGTGACGATATTGGTGGATACCAAACGCTATACTGTTGAAAACTTGACTTGTTTATCTGGGTTTCGTTGGTCGGCAGCAGCAGTTAATTGACGCTATCTCAAAACCACGTTAAAAATGGAGATGTTAACAGCTAAAACTCCGGTGATGGTGAGAAAATAAATCTGGACATACTGATTAGCTTACACTTGATTACGTACCATTATGTGGCAGGCTGTATCTTGGTCAGAAAATACAGTTTTTCAACTCTCATTCCAATCAACCAGGCAGCAGTTTAATCTGTTATTGATGCTGTTGGCAACTACAGGAAAACGCCAACAGCGACAATGGCGTCAATTACTTTTGGAACAGGTGGCAACTAATTTACTCACGATTCGACCTGAGCATTCTGAATCTAGTGTTTAGAAACCCAGGCTGAAACCGTATCCTTGAATGCAGGAACCTCGCTCTGTCTTAAAAGCTAAACGGAGGGCGTGATTAAGCCTTTTTCTGTGCCATTGGACTTTAGTCATGATAAAAATCTTCTGAAGACCAAAGTCCTCACTACAAACCCCTTGATTAGAGGTAATTGACCTGAAGGGATATTATCTGTCTTTAGATAGATGTCAAAGAGTAAGAAAATGTGAAAATTTCAATAAAAAGAGAAATTTATCAGTCTTGAGGAAGACTCACTAAATGTATGGGAGATCGCAGCAATTTCTCGCAAACTATAACCAAAGATAGTTTGTTAATGAGTTAGCTTACACTTATTATTTAAACATAAGCCAAAGACCTTTTTGAAAAGATAACTCAGGAATAAATCATGACTAATCGCCAACCAATACCCCCCAAAAAAGAAGTTAGCAAATCAACACCTGCCGACGAACAAATCGAAGCCAATATGGAAGCCCCCCACTACGACAGGGGCATTACTCCTGCTGAGACAGCAGCGCGGCAAGAACGGGAAGGTGCTAACTTCATGCACACAACCACCGAAGGGAAGCAGAAAAGTGCAAAAACTGATGACCAAACCGATGACGAAAGCATTCACACTACAGATGGTTATACAGTAGACAAAGAAGGTCTGGTTAACAATTACGCGGTCGAACCGGAAATGTACATCAACGAACCGGGCGATTTGAGAGCAAAAGAAGAAGCCGAAGCTGCAGAACGCGCTCGAATTCTCGCAGAAATCAAAGATAAAAAAGGCGAAGAAGGAAAACTGACAATGGATGCAGACACCCGCGGCAAAGGGCCGGGCATTATCTAGATTGTCTAGTTGGTAGTTGCATTTGGGCGCACGAGGTTGCAACGGCAAAGCACAGGGGCGGGTTTTTATAGTTTCGGCAATTATCGATCGATATTTCCGGTACGACCCGCCCCTATTTTGTTTTGCACATCTGTTTTTTGAGTTGAGAAGTTACATCGTACATCTCTCAATGACCGTATCAATCGGCAAGTTTTCAGACCCAGCTTAAAAACGCCTTAAAATTCCTTAAGCTTTAACATTTTCCCTCAGCCAATTAAACTTAGCCTCAGCTAGCGCCAAATTTTCCATAACGTTAGGATTGATATCCTCTCGTTCAAATTCTGGTTGATCTAATTCTAGATTGCGACCATATTCTATATGTCGGATCGTACCGCGCATTCTGTCTGCCAGACACAGTGAAATTCCATAATAAAACCGGGATGCAAAGCCCATATCGTTTTGAAGTTTGATGACTAACTGCCGCCTAGGAATTGCCAGCAAGTGAGTTTCTTCGATCGCCTTCACCGTTGCCAAAGGAGGGCGAGCATCAATGAAAGAGACTTCTCCCACCAGTTCTCCGCTGGCTATTTTAGCGAGTTCTCTAGTCCGCTCAGCCTCGATTAAAACGCTCAAACTCCCCTTCAAAACAATGTAGAGCGCATCTATCTGTCTCCCTTCATAGATCAAAATCCCGCCCGGATCTAGAACTTCCTTTTTGCCTTTTTGGACGATCCAGTTGATATCGTCATTATTTAACTGGCTCAAAATAAAAAGTGCTTTTTTTCTGCTGCTGTCGGCCATAAGTTTTAGCTCTCGATCGCTTCTTATTTATATAAAATTTAGATGACGCGCGATCGCAACTTCTTCCGAAGCAGCCCTCGCTTAATACATTTTTTTTATCCTGCCTAAATTCTTCGCAAAACCCATATCGGGAAGGCTTTGCCAATAGCAGATAAATCACGCTGAAACATAATCTCTCAATACTAGCATTTGTTAAACAATCTTTTTTAACTCGATCAACCTCCCCAACATCCCGCGAAATTCCCGTCTCAAAAGCAATGGGGTTCACCCGCCCAGCTTGGCTGCAGGATGGGGCGCGGCAGATAATGCTCCGCGCCCAGTCTTGCTCACTAAATCGATCGCAAATCAGGATAGCCGGCCAACATATCGTCAGCAGTCAGAGTGTCCCCGTTGGCTTGAGGAGTCCACAGCACCTCAACCGCCAGCAACTGCTCGCTCGATACTCCCCCAATCTGACGCAAAGCTTGGCGCAAATCTTCAGAGTTTTTCACTGCTGGCAATTGCAATTTACCTTGAGTACCGACAATCACCGTCACCACAATAAATTCCCCAGGATCTGAATTCAAATCAGAAGCAACTAGCGCCCCATTTTCCTGCAAACCTGGCAGGATATTGCTGCTCCCTGCTTGCCGGAGCTGATTGTTATAATTCGAGAGCGTTTCTTCAGTAAATTTGCTGCGTTCTGCCAAAGAAAATTGATTAAACTTAGCTTCGGCTGCTTCCAAGCGAGTTTGCACAGATTCAGCGCCCGCGTAAGCCCAGTATTCAGGATGCCGCAGCAGCGCCAGAGTAGATTCTTGCAGCACTTGAGCACGACCTGCTGCGGTATCGGTATCCGCTTTTAGTGCTAGGGAGTCGAGTTCGGCTTGCAAACCGCGGGCCTCTGCTAGCAAACCAACTTGCAAGCGGGCGACAGATACAGTGGTAGTGGAAGCGCTGTTGCCGAGTTCGTCAGTTCCGCCCCCGGCGCGACGGAAGCTTTGGACAAGGAAATTAGCGATCGAGATAAAAATCAAAATCGAGAACAGGCCGCCAAACCCGCCCCCAAAGCCAAAAAACGGCAGCAAGAACGGGAAACCGAAGCCACCGCCAAAGCCGCCGCCCGGGTAGTAGCCTCCTCCCGACGGCGCGTAAGTGCGACTCGGGGATGAGTAACTGCGCGCTGGAGCACTAAAAGATCCGCCACCGATGCGTCCTCCGCTGCGGGCAGCCAGAGCTCCATCAGCGTTACCGAGGGCTAGCGTCAGTACCAGACCGATCGCAAATAGTGATTTCAAAAGCGGTTTGATCTTTGAAATTAGTTGCTTGTACATAAGACCGTTACTATTCGATACATTTATAATTTACAGTCTATCCTCGCTTCTGGGCAGCCTGGTTATAGGTATGAAGCCAGCGAGATATCCGTACCAACCCATCCAACCATAGTTAGGCCTGAGTCTGCAAACGAGAAAACCTAGAAAGGACTGGCATTCCTGACTACGAACAATGGACATCGCGGGTTTTACAGAAGTTTACTTATGTAAAGGGCGATCGGCCAACAATAAGCTCTAGACTTTTAAAGAAACGCCGCGAGTCCTCAAAAACAGGGCTTTATCTACCGTAAAAAAAACATTATGTTTCCAACTCACCGCCCCCGCCGCCTCCGCAACCATCCCCAACTCCGCCGGATGGTACGCGAAAATATCTTGACAACCAGCGATTTAATTTACCCCCTATTTGCTGTACCGGGGGAAGCTTTTGCTAAAGAAGTCACATCGATGCCGGGAGTTTACCAGCTATCGGTAGACAAAATAGTAGAAGAAGCAAAAGAAGTCTACGACCTCGGCATTCCCGCGATTATTTTATTCGGCATTCCCGCAGATAAAGATACAGACGCAACAGGTGCTTGGCACGATTGTGGCATCGTCCAAAAAGCGACGGAAGCAGTTAAAAAAGCCGTACCAGATTTAATCGTCATGGTCGATACTTGTCTGTGCGAATATACCAGTCACGGTCACTGCGGCTATTTGGAAGTCGGAGATTTAAGCGGCCGCGTCTTGAACGATCCGACACTAGAATTGCTGAAGAAAACCGCCGTTGCTCAAGCTAAAGCCGGTGCAGATATTATCGCCCCTTCGGGAATGATGGACGGTTTTGTCGGCGCAATTCGCCAAGGACTGGACTCCGCTGGATTTGAAGATATTCCCATCATGTCTTACGCGGCCAAATACGCCTCAGCTTATTATGGCCCGTTCCGGGATGCTGCAGATTCTGCTCCGCAATTTGGCGATCGGCGCACCTATCAAATGGACCCGGGAAACGGCCGCGAAGCTCTTAAAGAAATAGCTCTCGACATTGCCGAAGGCGCAGATATGCTCATGGTTAAACCCGCTTTAGCTTACATGGATATCATCTGGCGCGTGAAAGAAGCAACTAACCTGCCAGTTGCTGCTTACAACGTTTCTGGGGAATATGCGATGGTGAAAGCCGCCGCCCTCAACGGTTGGATAGATGAAGAAAGAGTAGTGATGGAAACTTTGACAGGATTCAAGCGTGCTGGTACTGATTTGATTTTGACTTATCACGCCAAAGACGCCGCCCGCTGGCTGAAAAACTGATTCACTCGATTTGAGATTAGACGTTAGAGAATTGACTCCACAGCACAATCTTCGGGTGTTCCCGTGGAGTCAACACCTGTCTCGATCGATAGATGATTTTTGAGCCATTACGGCATATACTAAGCTCTCACCTACGCATCAAAACTGTTAGAAACCGAGTTTTTTGTCAGTGCGGTGGGCTGTAACTACAAAAAAATTGGTTTCTCTGTAAGCGAACTCTAAACCCATACCAAATCAGTCATTCGCATCTAAAATCTCAACTCTCAAATCTCAAATGGTAGGAATTATAAGTTGGGAATTTTGAGCCAAAGACTTTTTTACAAAATTTACCCCAAAAAGTATTAATAATCACCCAAGCACAATCTTCGGGTGTTCCCGTGGAGTCAACACCTCTCTCGATCGATAGATGATTTTTGAGCCATTACGCCATATATTAAGCTCTAAATTACGCATCTAGACTTTCAGAAACCGGGTTTTTTGTCAGTGCGGTGGGCTGTAACTACAAAAAAATTGGTTTCTCTGCAAGCGAACTCTAAACCCATACCAAATCAGTCCTTTGCCTCTAAAATCTCAACTCTCAAATCTCAAATGGTAGGAATTATAAGTTGGGAATTTTGAGTCAAAGACTTTTTGACAAAATTTACCCCAAAAAGTATTAATAATCACCGAAATAAGTTAGAAAATATGTATGAATAAAAATAGTTTTGTAAATCGGGAATTAAATCATTGATTGTTCCCAAGCAAAATCAACGATACCCGCTAAGACAGTAAAATCAACACAGTTTAGATACAAGTTGAAGGAAGATTGAGCATGACATCAACGACTAGGGATTCCAGTCACATTCAATTTTGTATAGGTCGCGATCGCGCAGACATCGCACAGATCCAAGAACTATTTAAAGCCGCCGCCTTTTGGGCGAGGGAACGCAAGATAGAAGATTGGGAAATTGCGATCGCCAACAGCGAACCCGTTGTTACAGTTTGGGACGGCTCACGGGCGATCGGCTTTGCCAGAGCCACCTCAGATGGGATTTATCGAGCTACCATCTGGGATGTCGCCATTCACCCGGATTACCAAGGTGCAGGACTCGGCCGTAAATTAGTGCAAACCGTCTTGAGTCACCCTCGGATGTGCCGAGTAGAGCGAGTTTACCTGATGACAACTTACAAACAAAGCTTCTACGAGCGCATCGGTTTTCAGAAAAACGCTAGCACCACAATGGTACTTGAAAATCAGCTTCTAGAAGAGAATCTCGAATTAGAAATTAGCAACGGCGAATTGCTAACTGCTAATTGTTAAATAATCACCCGATTGGCATCAAAATCTATAATATGTAGGGTGCGTAAGGGCGCACCTTACTCCCTCTAAATAATTTCCTTCTTTCATCTTCCCTCGAACCTCTTCCCCACCTCCGTTAAATCTGTTAAATCCTTAGTCCTCTTCCCCACCTCCGTTTCATCCCGTAGATTGCTCGTGGCCGAACTTTCTTCATCACAAAGTTGCCAGAGGAATAGAACACTGAGTCCGGTTAAAATTGCACTCTTCGGACTCAGAAGGCACAGCCAGAACCTCCAACTTTCCGCTCATCAAACTTAAAAGAGTCTGATTCATCAATAACCTCATTCCAGAAGACACCTGAGAATTATCGCTGCTCTTAGTAACATCACACTCCAAATCGTGCTTCAGCAAATCCCAAGACTCGCTCCAAGCACTCACTGAACGCTGATCGTCCACCCAAATGTGAACGTATCCAGATTCCGGCGAAGCATGGGCAGACACAGAAATACTCCCCTCCTCCATCTGAGCAACAGCAGTATCTACCAAATTGACTAAAACTTGCCTAAACCTCGGCAAATCTGCCAATACATAAATCCCCGGATCTGGCGGCAATATCTCCAAACGAATGCCGCGATTAGCAGCTTGCAAGTAAGTTAAATCATCAACCTCGTCAAAAACCTTAGCTAACTGAATCGGCTCAATCTCCATCCTTTCAGTGCCGTGTTCAGTTTTAGCAACAGAGATAATTTCATCTATTAATTTCACCAGCTTGAGTGCCGCGGCGTGAGCTTGCTCGACAAACTCTCGTTCCTCAGCAGGATCGTCGCACAAATCCGAGAGAATTAATTGCAGCGTACCAATCATAGTGCTCAGGGGCGATCGCAACTCGTGAGAAGTTCGAGCCAAAAAACCCGCCTTAAATTGGCTCATCTCCGATGCCATCTGATAAGCCAATTGAGTTTGCTTAAGTTGGTCAGAAAGGGCATCAAACTTCTCTAAGTGAATTTCTTGAGGAGGAGGTGCCACTTTGGGCGCAGGTTCGGGCTGTTGCGAGCTTTTTTGCCGCCGGCGCCAAATCAAACTGCTTCCCAAACCCAGCCCCAGTCCCATACCTAAATATATAAAGTCGCTCCAGCCGATCGGCGCCATATTGCTTTGCCTTGGAGTTTAGCTTTTAGCATTCTAACTCGATCGCGCCTTGTCGCAATATTTCCCACTCGCTGCCCGTCCATTTAGCGACAGTCGAAGGCAAACTCGAAGCTGTTGTCGCTGTTGCTAATTCAGAAGGAACTAATGTCAAGACTTCGGGAAACACAGCCTCAATTTCTGTCACCGACTCCAGAGGCGGCTGGCCGGATAAATTGGCACTGGTAGTAGCCAAAGGGCCTGTCTGCTCTAAAATCTTTAGGGCAAGGGGAAAGTCAGGCACTCGTACTCCGATTGTACTCGGATCGATGGGATTGAGAGCCGCCGGGACTTTTGGCGAAGCCGGCAGCACCAAAGTTAACGCCCCCGGCCAATAGAATTCGGCTACTTGCTGCCACAATTTTAACTCTGCTGGACTTCCCTGCACGTAAGGCCACAAGGCCTGGGCCGATGCGGCCATCAAAATCAACGGTTTGTCTTGACTGCGACGTTTAGCTGCAAAAATCAACTCCGAGCGATCGGGACGCGCAGCCAAAGCGGGTACAGTATCTGTAGGAAAACTGACGATATGATTACCAGAAATTGCCCCTTGAATCAAGGAGTCGATCAAAACTTGTGTCATGCAATTTGAGATTTGAGATTTGAGATTTGAGATTTTAGAAGTACGACATATTCTTTAAACCTAACGTCGATACGCTAAGGCAAACCGATCGATTCCTGCTAAATCGGAAAATATCTGAACTTCACCGTAACTCCCGTGACTTTGCAGCATATCAGCTACCGCCGTTTCTTGTCCCGCCATCATCTCCACCAACCAAACTCCCCCGGATTCTAAATAATCGGGAGCCGTTTCTACCAAATGCCGGATGCAATCTAACCCGTCAAAACCACCGTCTAAGGCCAGATGAGGTTCGTGCTTCAAAACTTCCGGTTGTAGAGTCAGAACCGTGTTGCTGGGGATGTAAGGCGGGTTAGACACCATGCCGCTAACGCGACCTTTGAGAAATTCTAGCGGTTCCCACCACGAACCTTGATAAAAATTAATTCGCGATTCAAAGCCCAAATTCTCAGCATTCAGTCGAGCCACTGCCAAAGCTTCCGAACTGCAATCTACCGCATAAACCCTAGCATTTGTCAACGCAGAAGCCAAGCCGATCGCGATCGCCCCGCTGCCCGTCCCCAAATCCACCCAATGCGATTTGGCAAATTCTCCCCCCCGCACCTCGGAGAAGTTTAAATTTTCTCCCCCCCTTACTAAGGGGGGGTTAGGGGGGGTAGATTTTTGATTGATATTTTCTGCTTCTAAACGGCTTTTAACAGCTTCTACAGCCAAATCGATCAGCAATTCCGTTTCAGGACGCGGAATTAGCACCGCCGGCGTTACTTTGAGCGAAAAATGCCGCCAATGTGCAACTCCCGTTAAATACTGCACCGGCACCCGTTCCTGCAAGCGCCACTGCCACAATTGAGCAAGTTCCGATAAAGACAACTTTAATTCTATTTTTGGCAAATCTTTAAACGACTCCAAACGCAGAGCCAACCTATCCAAACCCGCCAGCTCTTTCAGCAGCCAGTCGATTTCTGCTAGGGGAATGTCATAGGTAATCGCCTCTGTTTTAGCTTGATTCACCCACTGCCAAAGCTCTAAACCAGAAACAAACATAATACTTTTTTGGAAGGGGTAATTGTTAATTGCTAACTGGTAATTAGTAATTAGTAAATAGTAGGTTGAGTCGAGAAACCCAACCTACTATTTCATGAGTAATAACTGATGACTGATGACTAATGACTGCTGACTAACTATTAGCGAGCTGGCCGAGCTGGAGCCGGAGCTGGAGCCGGTCGAGCTGGAGCCGGAGCTGGAGCCGGTCGAGCTGGAGCCGGAGCAACCTGTGGATTTTGGCCCGCACCGGCAGGTTGGAGCGAGCGCACAAATTCCAGAGACTCCCGCGACGGAATCAAAATCATTTGGCTCAAAAACGGGTCGTTCTCAGTACGCAAAGCTTCCAAAACCCTCTCCAAGTTCACCACCTCAATCTTAATTGAAGTAGTTACATTCGGCTGCTGCTGCTTGAAAAGTTCCACCATTGCCTGCAATTCCTCCTTGTTAAAAAACAGGGGAATTTCCTCTTTCTGACCCTGCTGAATCGTCAAATAGCCATTTTCCGGGCCCCCAGTGGCAAAAAACAGAGGTACACCGTTTAACTCGTTAACTTGTTGCCCAGCTTGCTGGAGTACAGTTTTAGCCGACTGCACTTGCTGCGGAGTCGGAACAAAAGCAAACTGCACCTCATCCGGCTTGCCTTTATTTGCTTGAGCGATCTGATAAACTGCTCCCAGGGACAAGGGTCTCACGCGCGCCAACGCCCCCAACTGAGGATCTGTCGTTTTTAGTTTTTCGGCGTAAGCTTGAGCATCTTTCTGGCTGATAAAAATTACCACTACCGAAGTATTGCCGCTTTGACCTTGACCTTGTTTGGGGACAGAACCCGTCAGGAACGCACCCTGAGCATCCGTAATCGTAAATACAGGCACAGATTGCAACTTTTCCAAAATTTGCGCCTCGGGGATTGCTAGCGCCGACATATTGTCTGTTGCTAAGGAACCCAGCAGAGTGCTGCCGACAATTCCCAATATTGCGCCCAAACGAACTAATGATTTCATGTTTTTTCCATCAGGAGCGATCCTGAAACACATTAACGCAAAGACTGGCGACTTAACACGATCGGCAAAAACTGCCTCAATTTGTTTTCATTTTGACGAAATGTAAACATCAGAGACAGTTCTGCTTCAATCTATTCTTTAACATTGTGCGATCGGGATGACAGGATTTGAACCTGCGACATCCTGCTCCCAAAGCAGGCGCGCTACCAAGCTGCGCTACATCCCGGTGTTATAGTTAGCTAACCTCTAACAATTAACGCACAAAACCGCTTGCTTGTCAAGCTTTATTAAATATTTAGTTCTCGATGCAGCTAAGGCGAAGTTTTTTTTAGGTTGTGCGGTTTGATCCCACCCAAAAACCCATACCAGCCCCTAGCTCCTATCGTGCTCTGCTCAAATCGACTGACAATACTTGCAGAGCTTCATAACGGCCCTGATGCCGAGATACATCCACGCCTCACTGACTGCAGCGCACAGGTGCATTCGGTGTTGGCAGCGTCAATATTGTATTGTATATCCTCAACAAATCAACGCCGACCTGCACCTCGCTTGCTAATCTGGATACCAAAACATACCTTTAATTCCCTCTGGATCGGACATAAAGCCCAAATTGCGGTAAAAATCCACCACTTGAGGGTCAGCAAATAAGGTAATGTTGCTGATATCTTCACTGCGGAGTTTTTTAATGATGTATTTCATCAGCGCCTTGCCCATGCCTTTGCCCTGGTAGTCAGGATGAACTACCACATCCCAAAGCGTGGCATTAAAAGCATGGTCTGAAGTCGCTCTGGCGAAACCCACCAGCCGTCGCTGGCTGCCCCGCATCTCCCACATAGAGACGACTAGGAAGCTGTGCTGAATAGCTTTTTTGACTTTACGCAGGGGACGGCGGGACCAACCCACTGCATTACAAAGTTCTTCGAGTTCGTAGAGGTCAATGTCCCGATCGCAACTGAAAAAGATGCGAGCGTTGCCGCTGGCGGGTTTGCGAAACGTTGGGGAAAGCGGATCGCCTAACCCAACAGCCACATCTTCCTCAAAATCCGCTGTTTGGGGCACAGAGGCAGACTCAGAACTACTAAATAAGTTTTTCCAAAAACCCATGCAGGCGCGGTTAAGGTAGTAGAAGTTGGACGACGAGAAAGAGAACCAGACAGATAAACCCACCCCAATCGGCGTAGGATCAATTGCCGTTAGCCTCTTGAGGAACAGTTTACGGTACACTCATCTTACGCCGAAAACAGGGATTTGTCGTCCAACATTGAGTCTGCGCTTTTTTTGATTCTGTCAAGTTTGGTAGAACTGTTCTGCTAGCCAGTGCCCGGACAACCCGCTTTTAAGGTAAAATTTGTTGCCGAACCAGGACAGAGGCATTTTGGGAAATGCTTCTTTTGAGTGCCGACAATCGCGCCGGAACTTATACCCTTGGTGGGAAATACCACTGGAATGGCGCAACGGTGACATTCTCGTGATAAGTTCTCTGACAGATTTGACTTTTGCTTTTAGTGAGGAGACGGGCACAATTTAAGTCGAATCGTCGAATCAAAAATCCCATTGCCATAAGGCATGGAAGAGTCCATACCTATTATATTTCCCGCACCTTCTCCTCAATTATGGCTTCGGGTTTAAAACCATCTACACTAGAACTTCTCAAGCGCTTTAACCGAGCGTTTCCGCAGTTTTATGAGCAATTTGTCAGCAGCGAAATCCAACTGCAAAACCTCAAATTAGCTTACCAACTTTACAAAACTCGGCAAGCAGTCATCGAAATCCGAGCCGAAGGTAATAAAAGTGCGCTGCATTTTGCTTACCGGAACCAGTCTTTTCTACTGAGCGATATTTTTGGAGTGCTCGCGGCCTACGGACTGACAATTCACAGTCTGAGTCTGTACGGTCAAATTTACCCGCCCATGCTGGTATTTATCAAATTGGTAGTATCTCGCGGTGGCAAGGTACTGGCAGATAAAACAGCAGAAAATGTCTGTAGAGCCGTTCGAGAGGCATTGGCGGGGCATTTTGAGGTTGAAGAGATGTTGGCGGTGGAATTTAATTTAGACGCGGGTTTGGAGGATGTGGCAACTGAATTCTACGTCGATCCGGTTTTCCACTTGCCAGCTTTGCTGATTGAAGCAGATAATCAACCTGGACTTTTTTACAAAGTTATGTATGCCATCTGGCAAGAGGATTTGTTGGTCGTAAATGCTAATTTGTTGGTTTGGCGGGGGCGAACTCGCCTGATTCTCTACTTGTTGGGACCCAATGAAAGTTTAATTCCTGAGTATCTGGGACAGAAAATCGCTGAGGGGGTGCGACAAAGATTGCTAGGCGAGCGATTTTAGGGATACCACTGACTAGGCGTGAAACCTGGTTTTTGGTCAAAACCTTAGTGTGGAGAAAGTTAAACCAAGCCGATCGCCCGATCGAACTACTGATACCTCTGTGTTGATTTCGGGATAGGATAAAATTATGGCAACCATCGACATCCTAGGGGTTCGGCACGCTTACGATTTGACGGCTCCGACGGCAACTTCCCCGGTTCTGGTATTTGTCCACGGCTGGCTGTTAAGCCGTCGCTACTGGCAACCTTTGACCGATCGCTTGGCATCAAACTATCAGTGCCTTACCTATGATTTACGGGGGTTTGGCGATTCTCAATCGGACTCCGGCGACGATCGCCCATGTTCCGAACCGCTAAATTCCTGCTACACTCCCGCAGCTTACGCTCGCGATTTGGAACTTTTACTCGAAAAACTCGATATATCTTCTGCTTGGCTGGTGGGACACTCTCTCGGCGGTACGATCGCTCTCTGGGGAGCCAGCAAATTGTCCGATCGCGTTAAAAGCGTGGTCTGCATCAATGCAGGGGGCGGCATCTATCTTAAGGAAGAATTCGAGCGATTTCGAGCGGTTGGCAAGCAGCTAGTGACAATGCGTCCCGGCTGGCTGCCTCGCTTGCCGTTAGCAGATTACGTGTTTGCCCGCGATTCTGTAGCCCGCTCGATCGGCAGATCCTGGGGACGGCAGCGCTTAATAGATTTCGTGGGAGCTCATCCAGAGGCAGCTTTGGGGGCTTTGTTGGATTCCACCACAGAAGCGGAGATTCACCTATTGCCACAAATTGTCTCCCAACTCAAGCAGCCTGTTTATTTTATTGCCGGTACTAAAGACAAAATTATGGAACCAAAATACGTGCTGCATTTGGCTAGCTTTCACTGGATGTTCCAAGGTTGTGGCGAGAATGTCCTTCAGCTTCCCGATTGTGGCCATTTGGCAATGGTGGAACAGCCGGATGCAGTGGCTAGTTATCTGCAAAATATTCTGAAAGAACATGATTAGAGGGCATGGGGCATGGGGCATGGGGCATGGGGCATGGGGCATTAAAACTTACAAATAACCAATAACCAATAACCAATAACCAATAACCAATAACCAATAACCAATAACAACTGACTTCTTCCTTAATCTAAAATCTGTTATGTTAAATAGATAAGTCTGCCCGATCGCCCTCTTGGGACAGACGTTTCAATTAAATAGTGGCTTTCAACTCTAAATTCTAATTCTGCTTAAATATCTGTGCGCGTTAACCTCACCGATCGGCAACAACACATCCTTTGGGCAACGGTTCGCCACTACATAGCTACAGCGGAACCCGTTGGCTCAAAAGCTTTGGCTGACGAATTCAACCTCAGCGTCAGCCCAGCTACCATTCGCAATGCGATGGGGACTCTTGAAAAAGCTGGACTGCTTTATCAGCCCCACACTTCGGCAGGACGAGTCCCCTCTGACTCCGGCTACCGAATTTACGTAGACCAGTTGATTCAGCCGTCTGATACGCTGGCCCGCAAGGTGGAACAGGTACTAGACCAACTCAATTGGTCGGATGGTCGCATGGACGCGGCACTCCGTGGCGCTGCTCAAATCCTGGCAACTATCAGCGGTTACATAGCAATGATCACCATACCGCAAACCAATATGGCTTGCTTGCGCCACTTGCAACTGGTGCAGCTAGAGCCGGGAAAGGTGATGCTGATCGTGGTGACGGATGCCTACGAAACTCAGTCGGTTTTGGTGCAGTTGCCGAGGGACGCAGAAGGTAACACGCCTGATGTCGAAATCGTCGATCGCGAATTGCAGATTTTGTCAAATTTTTTGAACACCAAGTTGCGGGGACGATCGCTCTCGGAACTCTCGGCTGTAGACTGGAGCGAGTTAGACCGGGAATTTGAGCTGTACGCTGAGTGGATGGGAACCATGCTGACTGCTTTGAGCAGCCGCCAAAGCCATCCAACCTACACGCGGATTCTGATCGGCGGTTTGGCAGAAGCGCTGCGCTTGCCTGAGTTTTCGCAGTTGCAGCAAGTTCAAACCCTGGTGCAATTGCTCGAACAAGAGCAGGAACTGCTTTGGCCTTTGATTTTTGAATCACCTGAGTTAGACACCCCCGGCAAGCGGGTAACTGTGCGTATTGGTTCGGAAAATTCCTTGGAACCAATTCGTGGCTGTACTCTAATTTCTTCGACTTACCGCCGGGGATCAGTGCCAGTGGGTAGTGTTGGGGTTTTGGGGCCGACGCGGATGGTTTACGAAAATGCGATCGCGGTGGTGGAAGCTGCGGCCGATTATTTGTCAGAAGCTATTGGCGGAAATCGAGTGAGTTTTCCTGATGGCGATCGAGGAGGGCGATCGGATCATCCCTTGTTAGATGCACCCTAATGTGATAGCCCCAAGCTTAACTGGCTTGGGGTTTTATTGTCTGTGGATGTACTCGCAACCTTTAAAAACCGGGTTTTATGAGAAAAAACCTACGCTTTTATCCCACATTCCACACCCTGGGATGTCATACAGCATAATTACGCAGAAAACTATATATTCAAAGTAACAAATTATGTATTGAAAAAGTTCTTTATCCGTTAATCTACGGTATTATAGTATGATTTATAGTTTTATTGCTGGCTCAAAATAAGTAAAAACCGATAGTAACAGTTGAGGGTTCGGAATGCGGGTTTGATACTCTTTTTGGGGCAAGAAACTAAAGCTTCGCGGTTGACAAGAGAGTTTCGTAAACAACCCTGTTTCTGCGTCCATGAGCGGCTCGGAAAGTGGCAGGAGTTAGGGGGAAGCGACTTTCCGGCGATTGGGAGAAAAAGATTGCGATGGGGAGCGATCGCGCATTTACAGAAAGTGGTAGCGGAGTGTTAGTCAAATGGCAGGTTTAGCAGCCGAACTGATGAGTTCTGTTGCAATCCTGGTGGGCGATCGCCCGCTCTAGGGATAGCGGCTGCGACAAATAAATTGAGGAGGCGCGAACCCTGCGCTCGTCGCTTCCCAAGGCAGCAGAATGTCAAAATATTAAGACATTTTAGAGAGTTCGTCAAAAACAACTAAAAAAGATTAGTGTGGAGATGAAAGCAATATTTCTTTTGGGAATAGCCCGGGTTAGACAATTGCACATAACTTGCAGTAAATTTGGCTTGATTGCCACTCCATAAAAAATTTAACCGCTGAGTTAAGATCGAAACGAAATTTAGGGAATTTTCTTTTAACATTCAATGAAATCGACTGATAAAACTAAGAATACCTTTGCGATAACAACGCCTCTGTATTATGTAAACGATTTACCTCACGTTGGCAGCGCTTATACGACTATGGCTGCGGATGCCCTAGCCCGATTTGAGCGGCTGCGGGGCAAATCTGTTTTGCTGGTGACGGGGACGGACGAACACGGGCAAAAAATTCAGCGCACAGCCGAGAGTTTGGGACGATCGCCCCAAGCTCACTGCGATTCAGTGGTTCCGGCGTTTGAGGCGCTGTGGGAGCAACTCGACATCCAGTACGATCGCTTCATCCGCACAACTTCGCGGCGTCACGAGTACATTGTCAAAGAATTTTTCCAGCGCGTCTGGAACTCCGGCGACATCTACTTGAACCAGCAACAAGGGTGGTACTGCGTCTCCTGTGAAGAATTCAAGGATGAACGGGAATTGTTGCCGGGAAATCGGTGCTCCGTCCACACCAGCAAGGAAGTTGAGTGGCGCGACGAGGAAAATTACTTTTTCCGTCTGTCGCGGTATCAAGACCAACTGCTGGCCTTGTACGCAGAACGTCCCGACTTCATCGCGCCGGAAAGCCGACGCAACGAAGTGCTCAGTTTCGTCAACTCTGGACTGCAAGACTTTTCGATTTCTAGAGTGAATCTCGAATGGGGTCTGCCAATGCCAGTTGACCCCAGTCACAGCATCTACGTCTGGTTTGACGCTTTGCTGGGATACGTCACCGCCTTGCTAGATCCGGACAGCGACCCGATTTTGGAGAATGCTTTATCTAAATGGTGGCCGGTTGACTTGCACTTGATCGGCAAAGATATTCTTCGCTTCCACGCTGTTTACTGGCCGGCAATGCTGATGTCAGCAAATCTACTGGTGCCGGGTCGCGTCTTCGCACACGGGTTTTTGACCAAAGACGGCAAAAAAATGGGGAAAACGGAGGGTAATACTTTAAACCCTGTCGAATTGGTCAACAAATACGGCGCTGATGCAGTGCGTTACTATTTTCTTAAAGAAATTGAGTTCGGAGAGGACGGCGATTTTAACGAAACTCGGTTTATCAATATATTGAATGCTGAGCTAGCAAATGATTTGGGGAATTTGCTTAATCGTACCCTAAACATGGCTCGCAAATATTGCGGTGGCTGCGTACCGAATGTGTTGGGAGAAAACATTGAGGGCGACAACCTTCTCAAAGCTATGAGCCGGGATTTGGGCGAGCAAGTAGCGGGTTTTTACGAAGACTTGGCTTTTAGCAAGGCTTGCGAAGCCGTGCTTGCATTAGTTCGAGCCGGGAACAAGTTTATTGACGTGCAAGCACCTTGGAGTTTGTACAAGCAGGGACAGATCGAAAGTGTCGAACAAGTGCTATATTCTGTTCTGGAATCTGTTAGACTAGCATCTTACCTTTTATCGCCGATTATTCCCAATATCAGCAACGCTATCTATCAGCAGCTAGGTTTTTCAATTGACTTTAACGATCGAGTTACAGTTAACAGTTTAGCGAATTTTGCAGCTCATGCTGCCTGGGGCGCTTTGCCGGCAAACCAAACTCTGGGGGAACCCCAACCTGTTTTTAAGCGGCTCGAACTGCTGTAAACAGTACCTTCATAGTTGGCAGCCAGAGCTCTGGGTGTTATGACAGACTACGAATTAGCAGTTATTTCCTTACCAATCTTTCATAAAAATTGAGGCATAACAATCATGTTGAATAGAATAGAAAGCAACGACCTTTTTACGCCGGAACAGGTTCTAGAAAATCGTGGTAGAGTGGCAATTTTTATTGACGGTTCTAACCTTTTTTACGCGGCTTTGCAGTTAGGAATTGAGATTGATTACACTAAGCTGCTGTGCCGTTTAACTGCGGGTTCGCGGCTGCTGCGCTCTTTCTTCTACACGGGTGTCGATCGCACTAACGAGAAACAGCAGGGGTTTTTGCTGTGGATGCGCCGCAACGGCTACCGGGTGATTTCTAAGGATTTGGTACAGTTGCCTGACGGTTCTAAGAAAGCCAATTTAGATGTAGAAATCGCTGTTGATATGATGGCTTTAGTGGGGTCTTACGACACGGCTGTTCTGGTCAGCGGTGACGGCGATTTGGCTTATGCTGTGGATGCTGTCAGCTATCGCGGCGTGCGGGTTGAGGTGGTGAGTTTGCGATCGATGACGAGCGACAGTTTGATTAATGTAGCCGATCGCTATATCGATTTGGAAATGATTAAAGACGACATCCAAAAAACATCGCGCCCTAATTATGCTTACCGCCCTTTGTCGGGTCTGAGCTTGATGGAGGAACACGACGACAGATAGGGATTTGGTAATGGGTAATGGGTAACGGGTAAGGGGTGAGGGTTAATGGGTTGAATCATTGAGAATTAAAAGTTAAAAATTTAGACCAAAAATGACACATTTTTAATTTTTGATTAAGTGTTTTCCAATAGCCAATTATCAATTACCAATTACCAATTCCCACTTTTCAATTACCGATTACCAATTCCCCATTGCTAATGATTAATTTCAAATCCAAAATTCTCAATCTCAAATCCCCAAAATTGAGGCTGCTATTTTTAGCAGCACTGATTTTGGGGATTGGTGCTTGTGCGGTTCCGCAAGAGACTCAAAAGAACAAATTAGCTGAGGATCTCAAAACTGCTCAACAGTCAAACAGCACTTTAACTTTGAACAAAGTAACTCTAGAACAAGCAAACGAAAAGGGCGAGACGTTCTGGAAAGTAAACTCGCAAAATGCCGTTTACAGTAAAGACCAAAAAATAGTTAACGTTCAGAAACCTGTGGGCAAATTGTTTCAAGACGGCAAAGAAATTTACGACATTCAGGGAGAAACTGGCCAGGTATTTCAGGAAGGAAATCAAGTTTTTCTCAAAGGTAACATAGTCGCTACAGACCTGAAAAATGGAGTGGTATTGCGCGGAAATGAGTTGGAGTGGCGACCAAAGGAGGATGTTTTAGTTGTCCGCAACAATTTGACGGGAGAGAACAAACAGGTGACGGCTTCAGCGAAGGAAGCGCGGGTTTTCAGCAGGGCTAAGAGGATGGAGTTATTCGGTTCTGTGGTGGCAAATGTTAAAGATCCGATTTTGCAATTGCGGACCGAGCACTTAGTGTGGTTTGTGGATCAACAAAAGGTAAACAGCGACAAACCGACTCAAATTGACAGATACAAAGATAAAATAGTAACAGACAGCGGTTTTGCCGACCAAGTAGATGTAGACTTAAAAACCAAGATTGCGACGCTGACAAAAAACGCTCAATTGATGCCATCAGACCCGCCGCTGCAAATAGAAAGCAGTTTGATGAGTTGGAATTTTCCGGCGCAATCTGTGGTATCACCTGGGCCTGTGAAGGTTTTTCACCGCGTGGAAAAGGTGACGATGACTGGGGATACGGGGCGGGGAGATTTAGAGAAAAAAATTTTTTATTTGACTGGGAATGTGGTAGGAATTGGCGAAAAACGTCAAGCTCAATTAAATACAGATAGCGTAACGTGGTATTTAACTAATCAGACTTTCGACGCCGAAGGAAATGTCGTTTACAAGCAACTAAATCCGGTGTTTAATTTAACTGGACCGAGGGCGGCGGGAGAGTTGAAAAATCAAACTGTGATTGTCAAAGGCGACGGTGGCGGCGGCCAAGTGGTTACGGAATTTGTACCGGACGAGTACAAGGGAAATTTGGGACAGTAGATGGGATTGCAACCGCTGATAAAGGCAGATGAGCGCAGAGGAACGCAGATATAATTAAGATTGGATTGAGTAAGGAGGGGTTGGGATGACGACAACTTTAGAAAAGTTAGAAGGACTCGATGAACCTATCTTAATTGACGAGCTGAGTTGGAGAGAGTTTAAGGCTGTTGAAGAGTTGCTCTCGCGTCCGGGGGTGAGGCTGTCGTTTTTAGATGGGGTATTGGAGATTAGACGTATGCCTGGAAGAAAATACCAAACTGCCAAACAGCGGATTTCAACGCTGGTGGATATTTATTTGGAATACGCAGGGATTGACTTTACACCAACGGGTTCGGTGACGCTGGAAAGTGAAACGGGAATGGTGAAGCGACAAGCGGATTTGTCTTACGAATTAGGGGCTAATCGAGAATTTCCTGATGTGGCGGTGGAAGTGGTGGTGACTAGCGGCGGTATTAACAAGTTGGAAGCTTACAAACGTCTCGAAATTCCTGAAGTTTGGTTTTGGGAAAATGGTAGGCTGCGTTTGTATTCGTTGGGCGAAGATGGATATGCAGAGGTCGATCGCTCTCAAGTTCTGCCAGACTTAGATATTGTATTATTGACCCGGTGTATCCATATTGAAAATCACCTTCAGGCAATGCGGGAATTCAGGCAAGCTATTCAATAGAAATTGATTGTGCAATTAATTTTGTAATAATGATTTCTGCCTTTTCTTAAACCTTTTAGTTACTAATAACTAAAGTTCCTTACTACAACACATCCCAACGGGCCGCATACACTGCAAGAGCGGAGCGAAGTCGATCGTCCGAGACAGTAGTAAGTAAAAATACTTGGCGGGGTTACAACGCCTGTGAAACCTTGATGGTAAAAGCATTAAAGCCCCTGAGTATCAAAAAAGATAGGGGATTATGGACAGGCTGATTGACTCATAATATCCTCCAAGCTCGCCTTGAACCTGATTCAAGGGATCTCGCCACTCTCTTTTATTAACTCATATCAAATCCGTTAGCATCGGTAATAGTAAATTCGAGTTTACTGTTGACGGTTGACGGTTGACGGTTGACAGTGAACAGTCAACCGTCAACAGTAAACATCATGTATGAGTGTAACCGGAAATGATATCACGCCCGCAAAGATCTTTTTGCTTGGTCAATCAACTCAAAACCTTGACGAAGCTTTGCTTTTAACCTGCTTGTCACCCCGTCAAAGTGTTAAGTTTAGGGTTGGTTTAGGCACTATGCACGATAGACTATTAAGTTATTGTGCATCTAGGTTCCTATTTCCTCTATTTGAGAATCCTTGTGGGACGGGTTAGAGAGCTCGTTGAAAAAAAAAGCGCAATTTAGCTGGCATAAGCTTAGGACTTACGCATAGAACCCCCAAACCCTTTTTCCAAGAGGGCTTTCAAGTGCCCCGTTTTTTGAAGCGGTTCCCCCCTTTTTTAAGGGCAGCACGGGGAAGCTGGGTTTCAGACCCTATAGTTCGTAAGTCCTGATTATAGTTGTATGCTTAGATCAATTAGTATTGAGGTCAAGACCTACAAGTGAATAAAGGTGTACTCAATATCCATGAAATCGGCAGGTAGGCTTACACTGCAACCCCAAGCAAAATATAGCGCATTTGACATTTATGGAGATTTCGTCTTAAATGGGGAGCTGTTTTTTTTCATAAATTTGCAAACTGTAGGATTATTACCCACTCATTTCAGCCTGGTTATTCAACAATAAGATATCATTAAACCAATGGGCGTTCAAGAGAAACGGAATCAATAATTTACCGAGAGCTGACTTTAAATGACCAAGGGTGAGGGACTGTTGTTATAGAAATAATCCAAATACTAAAATGACTCCGCCATGACACTAATCGCAAGTGAGAATGAACTTGCAAAAAACCCTCAAAAAATCCCGCTGCGCCTCGTCTTAGTCGTACCCTTCGTGCTGCAAATCTTTCTCGCTGTGGGACTGACAGGTTGGCTCTCGCTACGCAATGGTAAAACTGCCGTCAACAACGTTACTAGCCAATTACGAACGGAGGTACTCGCCCGCATCAATCAACAACTAAACACTTATTTGGAAACGCCCCATTTGGTCAATGCCATCAGCGTTGACGCCATTGGCCGCTTTGGATTATGGAATCCAGACAATATGAGTTCTATGAGAAGCTACTTCTACTGGCAGCTCAAGCAATTTCCCACAGTTAGTTACATCAGTTTTGGAGGGGAAAGAAAAGAATATGCGGGTGCTGGATATAAGGATGATGGCAGTGTTGTTGTTGAAATAACTGATCGATCTACTAATTTCATTAATACGATCATCAGGGCTGATAAAGAGGGGAACCCGACTCAGTTTAAGGAAACCCACCCAGAGTACGATCCCCGCATTCGACCCTGGTATAAAGCTGCAAAAGTGGCAGGTAAACCCCAATGGAATAAAATTTATCAATATTATATTCAACCCAGCCTAGGAATCTCCGCTAGCCAACCTGTTTACGACCAAAATGGCATTTTTCGAGGAGTTGTAAGTACCGATCTGTTTCTCTCAAAAATCGGCGACTTTCTCCAAACTTTAAAAATTGGTAAATCGGGAAAGACTTTCATCATCGAACGATCGGGATTGCTAGTGGCTTCTTCTACCGCCGAGAAGCCCTTTATGAGCAGCCAAAATCGCCAAGAAACGCAAAGATTAAAAGCGATTGAAAGCAGCGTGCCTTTGATACAGGGAACAGCGCAAAATTTAATAGAACGCTTTGGTAACTTTACCGAAATAGACAGCAACCAGCAACTAGACTTCATGCTAGATGGTCAGCGGGAATTCGTGCAAGTATCCCCATTCCAAGATGGTAGAGGCCTTGATTGGCTGATTGTTGTAGTCGTTCCAGAAGCCGACTTTATGGAGGAAATCAATGCCAATACCCGCAGCACTATCTTACTCTGCCTTTTAGCGTTAGTGCTAGCGACGTTGTTAGGAATCCTCGCCTCCCGCTGGATCACCCATCCTATTTTTCTTTTGAGTAGAGCGAGTAGAGCGATCGCTAGCGGTCAATTAGACCAAAAAGTAGAGGTAAATGGCATAGATGAACTGGGAAGTCTGGCTCAATCTTTTAACCAAATGGCACAGCAATTGCGCGAGTCTTTTGCTGCTTTAGAAAAAACCAACTCCGAGCTAGAAAATCGAGTAGAAGAACGAACAATTGAGCTAAAAGAGGCAAAAATTGCCGCTGATACTGCTAACCACGCCAAGAGCCAATTCCTCGCCAACATGAGCCATGAACTCCGCACACCCCTGAACGGAATTCTAGGATACTCTCAAATTATGGAGCGCGATAAAACTACCACTCCTAAACAAAAAGATGCTATCCACATTATTCACCAGTGTGGTTCGCACTTACTTACGCTGATTAACGATATTTTAGACCTTTCTAAAATTGAAGCCAGTAAAATGGAACTTTACAGCTCAAGTTTTAATTTTTCTTCTTTTTTGATCGGGGTTGTGGAAATGTGTCGCATCCGAGCTGAACAAAAAGACATTACATTTAGTTATCAAGCCTTAAATCAACTTCCTAACGCTGTAATTGCTGATGAAAAACGACTGCGCCAAGTTTTGATTAACCTTTTGGGCAATGCTATTAAATTTACAGAAAAAGGAGGTGTTATTTTTAAGGTAGGCGTAATAGGTACGGGGGAAGACTCCGACCAATTACAACTTACTAAAATTCGTTTCCATATCCAAGATACGGGGGTTGGAATGGCACCCGAACAGTTAGAAAAAATATTTTTACCGTTTGAACAAGTCGGAAATAGCCAGCAGAAGGCAGAAGGCACTGGGTTAGGATTAGCGATCGCACAGAAAATTGTTCAAATGATGGGAGGCGAAATAAAAGTCGAAAGTATACTGGGTCAAGGCAGCAGTTTTTTCTTTGATTTAGAGTTGACTCAATCATCTGAATTTGTTGAGCCAACTTCGCTAACTACTTCAATTAATTTAAGGGGTTTTAAAGGAACTAAAAATAAAATTATGTTAGTAGATGATCGATTAGAAAATCGAGGTTTTATTAGAAGTTTTTTAGAACCACTAGGTTTTAAAATTATGGAAGCTTGTAATGGAAAAGAGGGTTTAAATAAAGCCATTGATTTTCAACCAGATCTGATTATTACAGACTTAGTGATGCCAGTAATGGATGGATTTGAAATGTCGCGGCGCTTCCGAAAGTCATCAGACTTTAAGGATGTAATATTGATAGCATCCAGCGCCAGCGTGTTTGAATTCGATCGGAAAAATAGCCACGAAGCAGGTTGTAACGAGTTCCTAGCCAAGCCTATCCAAGTAGAAGAATTGCTAGAAGTCTTAAAAAATTATTTACAAATAGAATGGATCTACGACCCCCCTGCGGATTTGGCGATCGCACGCCAGGAAGGTTTCACGGATTTATTAAACGTTCAGAGTGATGAGCTTGTGATACCACCATCAGCAGAGCTGGTAGCGCTGTTTAATGCGGCTCGGATCGGCGATATTGAAGTGGTTGAGCAGGAAGCCAATAGACTCAAGCAGATAGACGGCAACTATCTACCCTTTGCTAATAAAATCTTGCAATTTGCCAAAAATTTTGAAGAAAAAGAACTACTAGCTTTTGTAAAAAAACATTTGGGCTAATAAAATGGTTAACCAAAAAGACAATGTAATTTTAATTGTTGACGATAACCCGAATAACCTCAAACTTCTGTTCGATTTTTTGAAGGAGTCAGGCTTCAAGGTTCTAGTAGCTAAGGATGGGGAAAGTGCTATTGAGAAGTTACAAGAAGTTTCGCCAAATATCATATTGTTAGATGTGATGATGCCGGGGATGGATGGCTTTGAAACCTGCTACCACTTAAAAGCATCGGTAGCAACGAAAGATATCCCTGTGATTTTTATGACAGCTCTTACGGATCGCGTCGATAAGGTTAAAGGTCTGTCAATGGGGGCAGTAGATTATATTACCAAACCCTTTCAGCAAGAAGAAGTCCTAGCCCGCGTGCAGCTACACCTGAGACTGCGAAATTTGACTAAGACGCTGGAAGAGCAAAATGTGCTTCTCAAACAGGAAATTGAAGCGCGAAAAGAGGCGGAAGTGGCCTTGCAGAAACTCACTTCTGAGTTAGAGGAACGGGTGGCTTCTCAAACGGCTGAACTTAGACAAGCCTGCAACGAGCTTCAACAGGCTCAAGTTCAGTTGTTGGAAAGAGAAGAAAAATTAGGACATGATGCTTTTCACGACGCGCTAACTGGTTTGCCTAACCGCGCTTGGTTTATGAATCGGCTGCAACAGGCGATCGACTTGTCGTACAGACATGAAGATTATCTATATGGGGTGCTATTTATTGACCTAGATCGCTTTAAAGTAGTGAATGATAGCCTCGGACATTTGGTTGGGGATGAATTACTAAAAAGCGTTGCTCGTCAACTGCAAGGTTGTTTACGCCACACAGATGCAGTTGCGCGGTTTGGAGGAGATGAATTTGTGATCTTGCTGGAAGATATTCAAGATATTGATGAACCAAATAGGGTGGCTGAACGCATCCAAAATCAATTAAGGCAGCCGTTTAATTTGAATGATTATGAAGTATTTACCGAGATCAGCATTGGAATTATCGTTAGCACAATGGGTTACGATCGCCCAGAAGACGTACTCAGAGATGCGGATATCGCTATGTATTATGCTAAAGCTCAAGGTAGAGGGCGTTACGAAATTTTCGATCCAGCTATGCAAACTGTGGCGATGACGCGCTTGCAGTTGGAGAACGACTTGAGAAGGGCAATGGCGCTACAAGAATTTTGCGTTCACTACCAGCCAATTGTCTCCCTTTCTACGGGGCAACTGAGTGGCTTTGAAGCTTTGGTGCGATGGCATCACCCATCTGGCATCATCTACCCGCCTGCTGAGTTTATCCCTGTGGCTGAAGAAACTGGTTTGATCAATGAATTGGGGTGGTTTGTTTTGCAGGAAGCTTGTCACCAGATTAGTATTTGGCAGCAACAGTTTCCCCAAACACCTCCCTTGGCGATTAATGTCAATCTTTCCCCCGTGCAGCTCAAGCAAGCAAACCTACTCAATCGAATTGAGGAGATTTTGCAGCAGACTGGCTTTCCCAGCTACCGTCTCAAACTAGAGATTACTGAAAGTTGCATTTTGGAAACAGTATCCAGAGAAGAAAAGATGTTGAAGCAGCTAAAAGCTCTAGGCATTCTGTTGTGTATCGATGACTTTGGCACGGGCTACTCTTCTTTAAGTCGCTTACATGAGTTTCCCATTGATACCTTAAAGATTGACCGGTCTTTTGTGAGCCGGATTGGCTCAGACAACAGTGGCGTAGAAATTATCCAGACAATTGTGACGCTGGCTCGCAGCCGAGGTATGGATATTGTGGCAGAAGGCATAGAAACGCCAACACAGCTACAGAAACTGCGAGAGTTGGGGTGTGAGTTGGGGCAAGGATATTTATTTTCTAAGCCTGTAGACAGCGAAAAGGCAACCGAACTATTAGGCATAAAAGTAGAGGTAGTAAGCTAGCCGGCCATCTAGTTTAGCCGCAATAAATTTTATGAATCTCTTGTAGGAAAGGCGCAAAAGCCTACTCTCTTTATACATTTCTCTCTAATCTCAAGTCGGGATTTGCCAATGCTAGGGCCTCGAATTGCTCGCGACTGACAAGAAGTCCGATCGCGTTTGGCAATCCTATAGATATGATTTCTGATTGAGTAATTGTTTGTACCATATTTAATTACAGGCTTTTTTAGATTGAACTCGGTAACAAGAAAAGAGTTAAATAAGAACTATCGCGGGGGGTGGGGCGGGTTTACGAGATTATCGGTTTTAGGCAATTATTTTTGGTGGACCCGCCCTACAAATTTTTGACAATCGTGCAATAAGTTTGATGCTTTCTACAACTGTCCGAAACCTTTTTTAGGCTTATCTTTTTTCTTTTTCTTCTTCTGCTGGGCTCCCATATAGCCGCGGGAACCGGGCTGCATTCCGGGGCCACCCATTCCGGGCATTCCGGGCATTCCCGGCAATCCTCCCATTCCTGTAAAGTTGCCTTGACTCATTTGCTGCATCATTGTACGCATTTTCTGGAAATCGCTCACCAGCTTAGTTACGTCGTTTTCAGCGTAGCCTGCGCCTTTGCCGATGCGGCGGCGACGGGATGGAGAACTTGCTAAAAGTTCGGGATTGCGGCGTTCTTCAACTGTCATTGAATTAATCATGGCTTCGGTGCGTTTTAGCTGCACTTCTCCCTGCCGCATTTGTTCGTCTGAAAGTTTGTTCATCCCCGGAATCATTTTCATGATGCCGCCGAGGGAACCCATGTTTTTTAACAGTCTGGTTTGTTTGAGAAAGTCGGTAAAGTCAAACTTTGCCGTGAGCATTTTCTCTTGCATTTTTTCGGCATCGGCGATGTCGAATTCTTCTTGCGCTTTTTCTACTAGCGTCAAGACATCGCCCATGCCGAGTATTCTTGATGCCATGCGATCGGGATAAAATGGTTGCAAAGCTTCCACTTTTTCGCCGACGCCAACAAATTTAATCGGCGCGCCGGATATTTGCCGGACGGATAAGGCTGCACCCCCGCGGCTGTCGCCGTCTAATTTGGTTAAGATTGCGCCGGTAATGCCGATTTGTTCGTGAAAAGTGCGGGTTAAATTTGCTGCTTCTTGGCCGGTCATGGCATCAACAACTAACAGCGTTTCGTGGGGTTGTACTGTTTGTTTGATGCGGCCCAATTCTGCCATCATGTCTTGGTCGATTTGCAGGCGGCCTGCGGTATCGACGATGATGGTATCGATGCCGATTTGTTTGCCGTGTTCGATGCCTTGGCGGGCAATTTCTACGGGGTCAATGTCTTTGCCTAATTCAAATACGGGTACGTCGATTTGTTTGCCGAGGGTTAGCAATTGGTCGATCGCGGCTGGTCGATAAATGTCGGTTGCGACTAACAGTGCGGTACGATTTTGCTTGCGGAGGTGCAGCGCTAGTTTGGCGGTGGCGGTGGTTTTCCCGGTTCCTTGCAAACCTGCCATCAGGATCACTGTGGGCCCGGATTCGGCGGTGGCGAGGGGTACGTTGGTTTCCCCCATGACACGCACGAGTTCGTCGTGAACGATTTTGATGAATTGTTGGTCAGGACGGACGCCTGAAACGACTTCTGCGCCTTGTGCTTTTGCCGCTACCTCTCCGATGAAGTTTTTGACGACTTGGAGGTTGACATCGGCTTCCAGGAGGGCGCGGCGGACTTCTTTGAGCGCGTCTTGGATGTTGGACTCGGAGATTTTATTTTGTCCGCGCAGTTTTTTCCAGGTGGATTCGAGTCGATCGGCAAGGGCTTCAAACATAGGGCAATTTAGGCTAGTCAGTATTTTTAATTTTAGGCTAAATGGGAGTTTTTTGATTGGGGTTTTGCTGAAAGTTGAATGTTTTTATTTTCTAACCCCTGAGGAACGCGGATTGATGCTGAAACTAATTCAAATTCATGTAGTAGGGTACGTTTGGACAAACCCTACTTTCGGGAATATGATTAAAGTATTTCCGTCACCTTGCGACAATTTTTATGTCTGCTTAGGCCCAAAAAGATTCGAGAACTCAAAAGCCTGCTGCTAAAAGCTGGGTTTACTTATCGTTCGGCAAAAGGCAGCCATACAAGATGGGTTCATCCTTGACTACTATCATGAACCAATTACCCTTGCTGGAAATGATGGCGATGATGGGAAACTGTATTTAGAGAGAGAACTTAATGGAAAAATTGGAATATTGAAAGCAATTAAAGAAGAGGAACCTGAATCATGAAATTACCTTATATAATTGTTATTCAATGGTCGGATGAAGATAACTCCTACCTAGTTCACTTACCTGATTTTCCATCTCAGCAGTTCCACACTTATGGAGATACCTACGAAGAAGCTTTGCAGAATGCAGTAGAGGTATTAGAGCTTTTAGTTGAAGAATATTAGGTAGATGGTAAATCTCTCCCAGAACCTAAAACTATAGTAGAAAAATTGCTGTTTGCTTGATTATTGATTTGAAGCGATTGCCCTTCCTAAAAAGACAGGCGATCGCTCTTGTCTGTAGAAGGGCGATTGTTTTTATAGTTGGATGTTTTGAAGTTATTTTATGTTGGTTTTTATGTATCCGCTCAATAATCCGGGGTAAATCGCTCAACAATGCACGTCAAATGACGCAAAATCGTTCATTAGTGGGTAGTCCGCCCCGAATTATTGAGGGGATACAATATATAAGTAACCACACAAAATTAATTACATACAGACTCCTTGCTAGGCAAGGGTTTCAGTAGAAATATTGTGTAATTAATTCGGAACTACTACTTACTTTCCCCGATTTTTAATTTCTACTTTTAGATTAGCCTAAAAAATATTTAAAGGAAGAACTGTTTTACTATCAATTTTCCCAAGTACGGTTGCGTATAGATTAATTGCCCGCTATCTGTAGGGACACGGCAGTGGCGTGTCCTACGCCAAACTGCCGTGTCTCGTACCCGGAACTAACTTTATAGCCCGTATAATCTCCTACAAATAACTAAGCTAAAAACTGGAATTGAGAACCATTAACTGCCAATGCAAACGGACTAGCTTGTTCAAATGCACCCGTAAGTTCAAAGCTGTTGGTATTTAAAACTACCCCCACAATTTGTCCATTAGTTATGTTTTCAATCACCATGTCATTGATAATTCCGTCGTTATCGTAAGCAATCAAATTGTCGTCTTCAAAGAAAAGGTCTAGTTCTGTTAAACCGTCCGTCAAACCGATGCGATCGCCCTCGTCAAAGTTAAAATCCGTAATGACATCTGCTCCATTTATACCAAATGCTTCCTCGTTGCTTCTGAGCACGAATATGTCAGCACCGAGGTCTCCCGTGAGCACGTCAACTCCCCGATCGCCCGCTAAGAAATCGTTGCCCTCATTGCCGAATAAATCGTCGTCTCCTTGCCCTCCCCGCAGGATATCGTTCCCGAACCCTCCGAAGATAAGGTCATTTCCGGCGTCGCCCCTAACTACGTCGTTGCCATCATTTCCATCCAGGCGATCGTCCTCTTTCCCGCCGTAAATTATGTCATTTCCGCCACCACCACCGATAATATCATTGCCGTTATTTCCTAACAGCCGTTCGTTAGAATCCGACGAACCTCCTATAGTATCGTTGCCGTCGAGTCCCCAAACTCCCCAGGGAAAAGACGACAAATTTCCATTCCCTACGTTAATCTCATCGGGTGTAGCGAATCCCAAAAGACGTGGACCGCCCCCAGAAAATACAGGAAATCCCGTCACATCGGCAATGAGATTGTTAACCGTTAAAGCCATAACTATGTCCTTTCAAAAATCCTGTTAGCTGTATTATACATTTTAATTATTTCCTTGCCACATCGCAAGGATGGTGGGATTTTGGATGCAACTTTTATTTTCTCAATTAATGACAAGCAACCTGTTGGTCTATCGTCAATTACAATTACCAATACTTCGGCTAGGCGATCGTATAAGTTACCAATTCCCAATTACCAATTACCAATTATCAGGGCTGTGCTTCATTCAACCCAAACCTGCTATAGATCTCGCCTTTGAGTCAAATAGCATTAGTTGCTGACACTATCCGCTACAGTCTACCGCTTATAATGGGTGTTACCCCCCAGGCAGTAAACACGTTAATATCACCTATAACGTCGAGACTGAGAGGTTGTTTGTGAATAAAAGTAAAAGTCCCTGGGCCCATCCTCCGAGAAAAAACCCAGTTTCCGATACCCATACACAAACTTTACAAACAGGATATAAGCTCTTTACAAAGTCATAATCGCCGATCGCTGATATTCTTTGGCAAAATCCACTGCTTTCAGGTGTTTTACTCATGTCTACTCCTAAATCGTCTTCCCATCAAAACAACAACTCCGTAAAATCACTGCCAGCGACAGATATCGTCCCAACAAAGCAAGACAGTAACAATCTGCCCAGCGAACCAAGTATAGAACAGCTACTGGAAGCTTTGGCGGGCCAAGTACCCAGTCAATCTTCAGAAATTGAACCCTTGAAAACGTGGAAACAAGATTTACAGCGATTGTTTCAATTTCTTGGCGACCGCCGCGTTTTAATCGCAGTAGTGGAACCAGGAACTTTTGCCCTGCGTTATGCTAACGCGGCATTTTGTCGCTTGGCGGGTTGGGAGGAAACGTCTTTGGCAACTCAATCTACCAACGGTTGGTTTGCAGAAACCCACCTCACTCTGCTGGAACTGTTCGAGGATTGGGGCGGCAAAACAGCCGAACAATTGTACCGTCGCCACCTTTTGCACTGGGTATTTAAGCAATATTATCAAATTGACATCGACGGTTTAAGGGTGCTAGAGGAACCTGTCACGGCGAGTGTAAAAAACCCCAAACATCGAGAAGCCAGATTTATAGAATTTTGGCTGGGTTCGGAACAGTTAAAAATTACTCGAATCAACTCAAAAATAGATGAATTTGCGGATGTTTCTTTAAGATTAATGCCTGTTGCGGAACGGGAAGCTTGGCTGATGCAGCCGAATCAACTGGAAAATTTAGCCGATCGATTGCAGTTGGATAATTACCGCGTAGAAGGGTTGCTGCTGCTAGAAGGTTTTGATGTCACCGTGCAGGAGCAAATTCGGCGGCTGACTCAGTTATTGATCGATCAAGATTCAATGCTGCGGCCAGACAAATTTGAGAAAATTGATCGGTGTTTGCGATCGCTCTTCAATGCTGATGGCACTTTGCTGCTGCGCCCCGACGGCGAACAAGTACAGCTATTAGTTGCAAAAGACGGCCAACATTTGCAGCCGATTCTTTATTCAATGCACTCCCTAGAAGCTTCTCACTTTTTGAAGGCCACAGCAGCAAATCAAGTTTGGAACGTGCCAGACTTGCGTAGGGAGTGCGAAACCGAGTGCGATCGAACTTTGCGGAGAATGGGAACTCGATCGATGCTGCTGGTGCCCCTCGTAGTCAAATCCGTCACCAGTGAGGGGTGCGGGGTGCGGATTTTGGGTGTCGTGGGGCTGTTGTGCGATCGGCCAAACCACTTCAACGGAATTGACGCTCAACACGCCCAAGAACTCATTCCCGCCTTCATTGCAGCCCTGCGGCAAGCCATCCAGGAGCGGTTTACCCACATTCACAACATCCACCCCGCAGTCGAGTGGCGGTTCGCCCAAGAAGCAGAAAGGCGAAGTTGGGGACTACCTCCAGAAACAATCGTATTTGCTGACGTTCATCCACTGTACGGAATTTCGGACATTCGCGGTTCTAGCGACGAAAGAAACCGAGCCATTCAAACTGATTTGCTCGAGCAATTCCGCTTAGGTTTAGCCATAGCTGATGCCGTTTGCCAAACACAAACTACCCACCTCGGCGCGCAACTGCGGCTCGACTTGCTCGACTACATCGAGCATTTAAAACAAAAAGTAACAGTCGATATGGAGGTGCGAGCAGCCGAGTATTTAAACGAGCATTTAGAAGTATATTTTGACTATTTTGTGCAGTGCGGACCAAAGGTTCAGGCAGCCGTTGAAGCTTACCAAGCAGCCTGTGAAAACGAACACAACTGCGTTTATAGCGATCGCAACCGCTACGACCAAATGTTGAACCTAATCAGCACCAAACTCCAAGAAACCTGGGCCCGCTGGCAAGAAAAAATGCAGCAAATTTTGCCCCACTACTGCGACATCGAATGCACCGACGGCATCGATCACATGATTTATGCAGGAAAATCGATCGACCCCACATTCAGCCAGTTTCACCTACACAGTTTGCGGTACGAACAACTGCGAGCAATTTGCGACTGCGGCCGCACAGTTTTTCGCCTGCAAGCCGAGTCTCAAATTAACATGGAACTCGCACATTTAGTATTAGTACAGAATACGACGATCGACATTTTTCACAACGAAAACACCGAAAAAATGTTTGATGTCAAAGGCACTCGCGACATCCGCTATGAACTCGTCAAAAAGCGGATCGAAAAAGCCGTTGACAAAGACGCACAAGAGCGAATTACCCAGCCAGGAATGTTAACGGTAGTTTATTCAACCGAAGACGAATGGGAAGAGTACCAACAATACTTGCGCTACTTGTCTCGCGAAGGTTGGGTAGAGCCAAAAGTTCAGACGGGCATGGTAGAATCACTCCAAGGAGTCAGCGGTTTAAAATTCGCCCGCGTGCGTATTTTACCTGAACCGGAATCTATTGCTACTATCTGTGAAGTTACAGTAGTCAGCGATTGAGAACCCGTTCAATTGCCTGTTTTAGGCCCAGTGCGATCGCTCCCATCTCCTGCTGTTTGACGGAGAGTGCGATCGCTCCCATCCCCCTGAAAAACTGTGCAGCGAAAGCATTCGGGACTTTCACACAAGACCAATATTACATTTAAGATGTTTGTTGACACCAATGACCAAGCCCACATTTTCACTTAGTGTATATTTCGTGTGATTGGGAATCGCCAAATACACGATCGGAATCACACAAGATTATGATTAAGTAGTGTTAAGCTAATGAGAATTAGCTCCTGTAATTTATAAGTTAAGTGATGTTAACCTTATCCAAATACCAAATAAATTCTACTCTGCACGAAGGCGTCGAAACAATAATCTATCGCGGACAAACACCGACAGACGCGCCCCCAGCAATTCTCAAAGTCCTCAAAGCCGAATATCCCACCCTCGAAGCCATTACCAGGCTCAAACACGAATATCAAATCCGCCAAAATTTAGACAGCGAACAAATCGTCAAAGCCATCAGTCTCGAAACATTTGACCACCGATTAGGAATCGTTTTAGAAGACTTTGGTGGCGAATCCCTCGCCCAACTGCTGGAAAGAGAAACCTTGAGCCTGCAAGCAAATTTAAACATCGCCATCCAAATAGTCAAAGCCTTACAATACCTGCATTTTCAGCACATTATTCACAAAGACATTAAACCCAGCAACATCATAATTAACTCGCAAACAACACAAGTAAAACTCACCGACTTCGGCATTGCTACAAAACTCAACAAAGAAAATCCCCAATTTAACAATCCCAACTCAGTCGAAGGCACATTAGCCTATATGTCACCCGAACAAACCGGGAGAATGAACCGTACCCTCGACTACCGCACAGACTTTTATTCCCTTGGGATCACATTATATGAAATGCTGACAGGAAAATTGCCTTTCTGCAGCAACGACCCCTTAGAAATAGTTTATAGCCACATCGCAGTTCAACCAATATATCCCCATCAAATCAATTCAGAAATACCTGTCGCTATCTCAGAGATAGTGATGAAATTGATGGCAAAGAATGCCGAAGATAGATATCAAAGTGCGTCGGGATTGTTAGCCGACTTAGAAATTTCTTTGCATCAGTTAGAAATCAACGGACAAATTGCCGACTTCATCCCCGGACGCTTAGATATTCTCAGCCAGTTGTTGATACCCCAAAAATTGTACGGTAGGGAAAATCAGGTTAATGAATTGCTAGCAGCGTTTGAACGTGTAAGAGGGGGCTTAACCAACAATTTGTCAGAAGAAAAAATAGCTACATTTGAACAAAAATTGCCCCCATCAGGAAGCAGCGAATTAATGCTAGTATCAGGCTACTCAGGCATCGGTAAATCAGCCGTAGTCAACGAAGTTAGTAAACCTATTACCAGGTCAAAAGGTTACTTCATTAGTGGCAAATTTGACCAGTTAAAACGCAACATTCCTTATGCCTCATTAATCCAAGCATTTAACTCATTGCTGCGCCAATTGCTAACAGAAAGTACACTTTCATTAGAAATATGGCGCACTAAAATTTTAACAGCAGTGGGAACAGACGGCCAAGTAATTGCCGACGTAATTCCAAAAGTTGAATTAATCATCGGCAAACAGCCAGACGTCCCAGAACTCGCCCCCGTAGAATCCCAAAATCGATTCAATCGGGTATTCAAAGAATTTATTCGCGTTTTCGCCCAAAAAGAACACCCCCTAGTTATCTTTTTAGACGATTTGCAGTGGGCAGATTCAGCAACATTAAAATTGATGCAAATACTGATAACTGACCCTGACCAGGAATATTTGTTGCTAATCGGTGCCTATCGAGACAATGAAGTTAGTCCGACCCACCCCTTAATTCAGACTATAGAAGAAATTGAAAAAACTGGTACAAGAGTTAACAATATCGTGTTGCAACCTCTGGATTTAGCAAAGGTGACGGAATTAGTCACTGAAACACTTAACACTTGCACAGAAAAAGTAACAAATCTAGCGGATTTAATCTGGAATAAAACGGGCGGTAATCCTTTTTTCTTGACTCAATTACTCCAAGCACTTTATCAAGACTCTCTTTTAAAATTTGAATTTAATCACATTCCCAATGAGGAAAATCAAAGTGGTTGGTATTGGAGTATCGATGAAATCCAAGCCATTGGAATCACCGATAAAAGTGTGGTGGAACTGGTAGCTTCTCGCATTAAAAAGCTGCCTGCAACCACGCAAGAAGTGTTGAAGCTAGCAGCTTGCGTGGGAGATAAATTTGCTCTAGATGTGCTGTCACTTGTTAGCGAAAAGTCAGCTAATACTACAGCAAATGAACTTTATTCAGCTTTGCAAGCCGGGTTAATTCTGCCCTTGAGCGATGCTTATCGCATTCCTTTAGTTTTCGATCGAGCCGAATCAATCAATCTCAAGTTAGACACTTCGCGGGTTAGTTACAGATTTTTGCACGATCGCGTTCAGCAAGCGGCATATTCGCTAATTCCCGAAGACCAAAAGCAATCCACCCATTTAAAAATCGGTAAATTACTGTTAAAGAATACTCCACCAGACAAGCTAGAAGAAAACATCTTTGATATCGTCAATCAATTGAATGTCGGAATTGACACGATTAGCCAACAGTCAGAAAAAACTCAGTTGGCACAATTAAATTTAACTGCTGGACGCAAGGCAAAAGCCGCTGCTGCCTATGAAGCTGCTGTTAGGTATTTGCGGGTTGCTATGGAATTATTGCCTGCGGATTCTTGGCAAAGCCACTATGACTTAACGTTAGCAATTTACGAGTCAACAGCCGAAGCTGAATACTTAAACATTAACTATGAAGCTTCAAAAAAGATGGTTGATATTGTACTTCAAAACTCTAAAAGCTTACTGGAAAAAGTGAATGTTTATGAACTTCAAATCCAGTCTTATAACGCTCAAAATAGAGTGGTAGAAGCACTCAATACAGGACTAGAAGTGCTGAAACTGTTAGGCATTTCTTTTCCTCAAAATCCCCACGCGCTACATATTATGGCGGGACTGAGTAATACCAAACTGAGCTTGGGATTGAAACGAATTGAGGATTTAGCTAACTTGCCAGAAATGATTGATCCCGAAAAAAAAGCAGCCATGCGGATTTTATCAGGGATTCTCAGCAGTGCTATTCAGGCAAAACCCCCACTGATACCGCTGCTGGCATTTAGGATGGTCAAGCTGTGTATTAAATACGGTAATTCGCCTTATGCAAGTATTGCCTACGTTTATTATGGCGTAGTTATGTGCAAGTTAGGGGACATTAGTTTGGCATACCAATTCGGTCAACTGGCAATTAGGCTATTAGACAAATTTCCCTCCCGTTCAATCAAAAGTAGAGTTTATGCAACATTTGGTTCTTTTATTCACCACTGGAAAGCTGCTCTCAAGTCAGGATTAGGCGACCTCAAAGAAGGTTTTAAAAATGGGATGGAAACTGGAGATTTGGAATTTGCTGGTTATGCTATAGGTGCATATTGCTTAAACAAAATGTCCATAGGAGAGCCGCTAGATTTGGTGGATCAGGAGACTGGTAAATATATGAAACTAATGCAGCAATCTCAACTAGAAATGGCTGTACAGTATATTAGTATAGGCAGGCAGACAGCCCTCAATTTGCGCGGTCAAGCTGTCGAACCCTGTCATTTAGTCGGTGAGAGATTTAATGAAGTCAAAACCCTCCCCATTTTAATAGAATCTAAAAACTTTTTTTTAGTTGGTTTGGTTTATAATGCCAAAACTCAGCTTAATTTTATCTTCAGAAACTACGCCCAAGCCTTAGAGAATTCAAGGTTATTTGAGAAACATGAGGAGTCTGTAGCCGGATTTGATGTGGTTGCTCTGAATAATTTTTACTCCTCTCTCAGTATCATAGCTTTGTATCCAGAAACTGGCAAAAGGGAACAAAAGCAATATTGGGAAAAAGTCCTGCAAAACCAAAAGAAAATGAAAAAATGGGCTGTGCATGCTCCGATGAATTATCAACACAAATACGACTTGGTTGCAGCGGAAATAGCGCGAGTGTTGGGGCAAAATACCCAAGCAATGGAATTGTACGATCGCGCAATTGATGGAGCAGCCAAAAACGGTTACATTCAAGAGGAAGCATTAGCCTATGAATTAGCAGGAGAATTTTATCAAACTTTGGGCAAAGAGATAGTTTCTCAAGCATATCTGACTAAAGCCTATTATGGATATATCCATTGGGGAGCCATAGCTAAAGTTAAACATTTAGAATCAACACATCCTTTCTTAGCAGCACAGACGCGCACAATTCCAACCCCAACCCTCGATGTCACCCGCACTGCCACGGGAAATACTACCAGTAGTAGTTTAGGCGATTTCTTAGACTTAGCTACTTTTATTAAGTCGGCGGAAGCCATTAACGGTGAAATTGTTCTCGAAAAATTGTTGACCAAATTAATCAAAATTATTTTAGAAAATGCCGCGGCTCAAAAAGTAGTGCTACTGCTGCTGAAAAACGATATCCTCTGCATAGAAGCTACGGGCAGTTTTGCGGAGGATACAGTGACACTTTTACCCTCTATTCCCGTAGAAAATTGTCAAGATGTTCCCCTGTCTGTGATTAATTACGTACAGCGCAGTCAAAACCATCTGGTTTTAGACAATGCGACTGTCGCGGAACCTTTTAAGGTAGATACCTACATTCAGAAATATCAACCAAAATCAATTCTCTGTTTGCCGATTATTTATCAATCTCAGCGGCGCGGAATAATTTATTTAGAAAATGCTTTGACAGTAGGAGCTTTTACAGCAGAGAGAGTAGAAGTATTCAAAGTGTTAATTTCTCAAGTTGCTATTGCTGTAGAAAATGCTGGTTTGTACGCGCGGGAGAAAGAAAAATCTCAACAGTTAGAAAAATCTTTCAATGAATTGCAACAGGCGCAACTGCAACTGATTCAAAGCGAAAAAATGTCTGCTCTCGGCAACTTGATTGCAGGGGTTGCTCACGAAATTAACAATCCGCTTGGTTTTATTGCGGGCAATCTTGATGCTGCTGCTGAGGCGAGCTTAGATTTGATTGATTGCTTACAACTTTACCAAGAAAAATTTCCTAATCCTGGAGATGAATTACAGGATAAAGCATCGGAGATTGATTTAGAATATTTGATCGAAGATTTGCCAAAAATGCTTTTATCTATGAAATCAGGTACAGAGCGCATCCGCAATATTAGCAAGTCTTTGCGAACTTTTTCCCGCGCTGACAGTGCCAATAAAGTGTCAGCAAATATTCATGAGGGCATCGACAGCACTTTGATGATTTTACAGTATCGCCTGAAAGCTAAAGATACTCGCCCCGCGATTAAAATTATCAAAGAATACGGAGATATCCCGCCAGTTAAATGTTATTTTGGGCAACTGAATCAGGTATTTATGAATGTGCTGGCAAATGCGATCGAGTGTTTTGACGAATTCAATGAAGGTCGCACTTACGCTGAAATTGAAGCTTTACCGAATACGATCGCCATTATCACTCAAGTCTCGGAGGATAACAACAGCGTGGTGATTAAAATCAAAGATAACGGTCAAGGGATGTCATCGGAGCTCAAGTCGAAAATATTTGACCATTTATTTACTACCAAAGGAGTAGGAAAAGGTACGGGTTTGGGGTTGTCTATCAGCAGGCAAATTGTGGAAGAAACCCACGGCGGTAAACTCACTTGCGAATCGGTGCTGGGAGAAGGTTCGGAATTTGCGATCGCCCTTCCCCTGAATTAAAATTATGGAACTATGACGTGTTTTAAAACCCGCAGATCCCCCCTAACCTCCTTTAATAAGGGGGGGACAAGAGCCTGCTCAAAGTCCCTTTTTTAAGGGGGATTTAGGGGGAGCGAGACTCGGATAAAAACAGCACAACACATATATGAAAATTTGTCAATGCCTAATTATTTCTGAAAAAGTCCGCTGTTCACAGTCTACATTCGGCAGTATGCAGTTACATTATTAGCTAAATGTAATAACTATATTTGATAGGAGTTTTTTGAGTGAACGCTGCCGAACAAGCCAAAAATATAGAAGTTGCCAGCAAAATTGCTGCGGTTGTTAATTTATTCAAGTCCGAATTCCCGGATGCAAAAGTCGATTTGAAACCTTGGATGAATGACCAGGATACCAGAGAACTTGTAGATCCAGATTCCATCGACATTGGCTTCCATTTTCCCGGTAGAAGCCACTTGCTGCAAAGCCGCAGCATTTTGATTCAAATCCGATTTTACCAAGATCCGGTGGAAGGGTATCGGCGGGCGATCGGAGTTGAGGCAGCCGGTTACGATCATAGCGGTCAGCAGTGGCACTTTTCTACTGTGGAAAATTGGAATTTTCTCGGCCAAACCGAACCTGCGGTGGAGTCGGCGCAAAAACTCAAAGACTTTTGCCAGCAGATATTCGATTTGTTTAATCAATCTTTTTGAGGAATTCAGTTTTCACTGCGAACCTGTTTGTACTAAGGACTTTAGTCGTTGCTATTATCGCAATTGTCGATCGACCTACAGCCAACCGGATAAACAGATTTGTAAGTAGTCGATCGCTTGCCAAACAAAGTATAGCGGTTATCGCGGACTTGTTCGTACACGCGATCGCCCATCCACTTCATCCCCGGCATTGCCCGATAAGCAGCCACAAACACCTCGCCAGCAGGCAATATCCGTCCAATTTCCTCCGCCGCATCGCTGCCCTGCCAGCGACGTTCTGGGGTGTTGCCATCTATCAAAATCATCCCCATTTCGCAGTCACCAGACGTAATCCCAAAGCGATTTAATTGCTCTAAATCTTGCATGGGAATATACTCAAAATTCTGGCCTTGGTCTAAGGTTTCTAGTAACTGTACCAAGGTAACGCAGAGATTGCAATTGCCATCATAAATTACGTTATATTTCATGGTTATGGGGAATAAGGAATTGGGCATTGGGCATTGGGAATAGGTAATTGGTAGTAAATAACTACTGACTACTGACTACTCACTACTGACTACTGACTACAGGAATCTCGATCGCAAATTCCGTGCCTTGACCCGGTGCAGAATCGCACTTAAGCTGCCCGCCGTGTTTTTCCACCACAATTTGATAGCTGATAGACAGCCCCAAACCAGTACCTTTACCAGGTTCTTTCGTAGTAAAAAACGGATCGAACAGCCTTTTGTGAACATCTATCGGAATCCCTGGCCCGTTGTCAGCAATCCGAATCACAATATGAGAAGGATGCCGCATTGAATCATCAGAAACAGCAGAATCGGCTTGCATCAAAGCATCCTGTTCATATTTTACATCCGTACAAATCCGCAGCGTCGGCGAAGGACAATAAGGAATAGGCGCCAGTTGTCCCTCTGCCCACTGTCCAGTCTCCATTGCCTCTTCCAAAGCATCAATTGCATTGCCAATAATATTCATAAAAACCTGATTCAACTGTCCTGCATAACACTGTACGCGGGGCAAATTGCCGAACTCTTTGATCAGCACAATTTTAGGACGCCCTGCAGTTTCTTTCAACCTGTGCTGCAAAATCAACAAAGTGCTTTCAATCCCTTCGTGAATATCCACCTGCTTTTGTTCGGCTTCATCTAATCGCGAAAAATTCTTCAGTGACAGCACAATTTGGCGAATTCGCTCTGCTCCCATTTTCATCGAATTTAACAGCTTCGGCAAATCTCTGAGCAGAAAATTTAAATCGATATCATTTATTTCTTGTTTAATTGCCGATGTTGGGTGCGGGTATTCCTGCTGGTAAAGTTGCAGCATTTTTAGCAAGTCTTTAAAGTAATCGTCAGCGTGCATGACGTTGCCGTAAATAAAGCTAACTGGATTGTTGATTTCGTGAGCAACGCCAGCGACTAATTGCCCCAAACTTACCATTTTTTCATTCTGAACCATCATGCTTTGAGTTTTATGCACGTCCCGCAGGGCTTTTGCCAATTCTTGATTTTTAGTCCTCAATTGACTTTCGGAAAGCTGCACCGCTTCTTCTGCGTGTTTGCGAGCGGTAATATCTTTACGAATTGCTACATATTGATGGGGTTCGCCGTTCGTATTTAAGAACGGTACAATCGTAGTATCCAACCAAAATAATGTACCGTCTTTAGCTTGATTTTTCATTTCTCCTCGCCAAACCTTTCCCTGGCGGATGGTTGACCAAAGCTGCTTGAAAAAATCGGCTGAATGATAGCCAGAATTGACAAGTCGGTGGGTTTTGCCGATCAGTTCTTCTCGGGAATATTTAAATTGTTCGCAAAATTGATCGTTGACATAGGTAATGGCTCCGAATTCGTCGGTATTCGAGACAATTGCCGATTGATCCAAAGCAAATTTTTCAAATTCCAACTCTTTGAGAGTTTGGCGCAATTCGGCTTCTGCTTGTTTGCGATCGCTAATATCGGTAATCATCCGCAACACGCCTGAAAATTTGCCCTCAGCGTCGAACATCGGTGTCGCCGACACGATCGCCCACAAGTGAGATCCGTCTTTGCGAGTAAACTTAAAATCGTGGCGTTCGCGAATGCCTTCTCGCCTGCGCTTGACATAAGTTTCTGCTATTTCCCTGGATTCTCCGTCAATAAACTCAAATAGCGATCGCCCCAGCATTTCCTCCACAGTATACCCCAGCATTTCGGCCATCCGAGAGTTAGCAAAAGTCGTGATACTTTCGCTGTCAAACATCCAAACACCCTCCGAAGCCGTCTCGACAATGCAGCGGTAATAACTCTCGCTTTCCCTGACTGTTGCCTCTGCTTGCTTGCGATCGGTAATATCAGTTTGCACCGCAATAAAACCTTCGAGTTCCCCATTTTCTTGAAAAATTGGAGCGATGGAAAGCGCCACCCAATAACCCTTTCCATCCTTGCTGTAATTGTAAATTTCCTGATTAAACAACTGTCCTGTTGCCAAAGCCGACCGCAGTTGAGCAATAGTTAGGGGGTCTGTTTGAGGGCCTTGCAGCACATCACCCGGTTTTTTTCCCTGCATTTCTGCCAGCACGTAACCGCTAATCCGAGTAAATCCTTCATTCACCCATTCAATGCAGCCTTGAGCATCAGTAATAATCACACCATTTTGCGTTTTTTGAGCCACAATAGCCAAGCGCGACAATTCTGTTTCTGTTTTTTTGCTTTCCGTAATATCTTGAGCAATACCCAGAATATACTTAGGCGCGCCAGAATCGTCAAACAAAGGAACTTTTTTAGTGTGCAAAATTCGCTTTCCTCGGCGCGGAAGTTGGATAATTTCTTCTGGCAAATCGACGCCTTTGTGTCTTGCGAATAATTCTAAATCTTGTGCTTGCAAGTAATTAGCCTGCTCTGGCTCCAACAATTCAGCAGCATTGTTTCCCAGCACTTCATCCCTCGAATAGCCAAACAATTCTTCGCTAGCTTTATTCCAATAAATAAATCTTTGTTCCACAGCATCTTTAATAAAGACGCTAACTGGCAGATTTTGCAGTACCGCATTCAGAAAATCTTGAGTGTTTCGCAGGTCTTCTTCAGTGCGCTTTCGCTCACTAATATCCAAAATCACTCCGTCGAGATAGACAACCCGATACAGAGAATTTGCGATCTGCGATACCGGCGAAACCACAGCCGACAAAAAGCCCTCAATTTCCCCTTGTCCTTCTTGTTTTCCTCTACCCTCCTCCGCCTCGCAGCAAATAGCTTTGCCTTTTTCGTAAACCCAGCTAATTCCGCCGTCCGCCCGGACAATCCGGTATTCAAGGATGTACGAAGTTCTGGTTGCTACGCTTTTTTTCACAGTAGCATCCACTTTTTTCCGGTCTTGAGGATGGATAATGCTTGCCAAGGAACGGACGCGATCGTTGATAAAATCAGAAGAGGGATAGCCTGATATTTCTTGAACAGCCTCGCTCAAAAACGCCATTGTCCGTGTTAATTCCCCGTCCTCCGTATACTCGCAGGTACAGCGGTAGACAGCACCGGGAATATTAGCTACTAAATTTTTATATCGTTCTTCGCTTTTTAACAAAGATGAGCCGTCTTCGTTATTGTGATCGCCGTTCTTAAATTTAGAAGAATTGGAAGAAGTTTGCATGGTTTTTTTTTCACTTGTGAGTGCGGGGGCAAGTGGTAGAGTAGATGACCCTATAAAAAGTGAATTTAATGTGCGAAATTATTCATTATAAACTAATATAGTACAAAATTAGTTCTGCGAACCTTCAGAAAATTTGAGGGCGAGTAATAGGTAAAGCTAATCAAGGCTATAGATATAGAAAACAGTTCGGAAACGCATTGTCTAACGGCTTTAATGGATTTAACTCACGCCCAGAGCACCATTCTCGCTTAACAGGCTTTCCGGCCTGTTCCACAACAAGTGCATTTTCTTATGGGGAGTAGGGGTTGGGCCGAAGAGTCCGCCCATAAAAAGCTTATTGAGAATGGTGCTCTAGGTGTGAGTTTAACGGATTCAACAGATGGATGTTGAGGTTCGAGGGAAAGATGGAAGATTTTCCCATTTTCCCATTTTCCCATTTTCCCATTTTCCCAGTCTTCCACTCCCCCCTTCCCCACTCCCTCACTCTCGTTAGAATAAGATAAGTTTCCTTGCTACCGTGAGCCCCTCAAACAAAACACCATGACTCAACAACAACCCCGGATTTGTATTCTCGGCGGAGGCTTCGGCGGACTCTACACAGCCCTGCGCTTGAGTCAGTTACCCTTCTCCAAAACCGAAAAACCAGAAATTGTCCTAGTTGACCGCCGCGATCGATTTTTGTTCGTTCCCCTGCTCTACGAACTCGTGACCGGCGAACTCCAAACGTGGGAAATTGCTCCACCATTTGCCGAACTATTGGAAGCCACAGGCGTGCGCTTTTGTCAAGGTACTGTCTCCGGCATCGATGTGGAGCAAAAGCGAGTGCAGTTGCACGACGGGCCAGAAATTCCGTGCGATCGCCTAGTTTTAGCTTTAGGCGGCGAAACCCCTCTAGATATGGTCAAGGGTGCGGTTGAATACGCTTACTCGTTTCGCACCCTCGACGACGCCTACCGCTTAGAAGAAAGACTGCGGTTTTTAGAAGCCAGCAACAACGACAAAATTCGGGTGGCGATCGTCGGCGCCGGTTATTCGGGAGTAGAATTAGCTTGTAAATTAGCCGATCGACTCGGAGAAAAAGGTCGCGTGCGGTTAGTTGAGCAAAGCGACATGATTCTGCGGACATCGCCGGAGTTTAACCGCGAAGCCGCCAGCAAAGCTTTAGAAAAACGGCAAGTGTGGATCGACTTAGAAACAGAAGTAGAGGCGATCGGATCGGACACAATATCCTTACTTTACAAAGGACAATTAGATGTTCTACCCGTAGACATAGTTTTGTGGACCGTAGGAACTCAAGTTAGTCAAGCAGTGCGATCGCTACCCCTCAAACAAAACCGCCGCGGTCAATTAATAGTCAATTCGCAAATGCAAATTATCGACCATCCAGATATATTTGCCTTGGGAGACTTAGCAGAATGTCACGATGCAACTAATCAAAAAGTCCCCGGAACAGCCCAAACAGCCTTCCAGCAAGCTGACTACACCGCATGGAACATTTGGGCATCCCTCACCGATCGCCCATTACTTCCTTTCCGGTACCAGCCGCTAGGAGAAATGATGACATTAGGAATTGACAACGCCACCCTCGCTGGTTTAGGAATTAAACTCGACGGACAACTAGCCCACATTGCTCGCCGCTTAGCTTATCTCTATCGGATGCCAACATTTGATCATCAACTAAAAGTTGGTTTCAATTGGATTAGTAAACCGATTCAGGATTTGCTTAAAAGTTAGTTGATTGTAGACTGTTAACTGTTGACAGTTGACGGTTTATTATTGATTGTAGGACTTATTAGGGCGGTTCCGAAACCGGGTTTTTCACGAAAATACTTCACTACTACGCGCATATTTGGTAAAAACCTGGTTTTTCTGTCGCAGTGTAGATTCAGAGAATATTAGGCACGAGAAAAAATGCAAAATTCCACATTTCAACAGCCAAAAACTGAAATTCCACCGTTGATAGAGCGGGAGATTCTGTTCGGAAATCCTGAAAGAACCCGCCCCCAACTTTCACCCGACGGCAAGTATATCGCCTACATTGCACCAGATGAACACAACGTTTTGCAAGTGCAATTGCGTACCGTCGGTCAAGCATACGATCGCCAACTAACAGCCGATAAAAAACGAGGCATTCGCATCTTTTACTGGACTTACAGCGCCGAAGAACTCATTTATCAGCAAGATATTGATGGTGATGAACAATGGCATTTATTCTCAGTCAATATCCACTCAAATCTGGTTCGCGACTTGACACCATTTCAAGGTGTTCGAACTCATCCGATCGCCCTTGACCGCAACTTCCCTAATGAAATTTTAGTGGAAATGAACATCAGCGATCGCCGCAAACACGATGTTTACCGCATCAACCTGCAAAACGGTGCCGTTGAACTCGACACCGACAACCCAGGTAACATCGTCGGTTGGACGGCTGACGCCCAATTCCAAGTGCGGGCGGCGACAGCCACAAATGCCGACGGCAGTACAGAATTGCTATTTCGAGAAACTGCCGATAAGTCTTGGGAAAGCTTGCGACGCTGGGGGCCCGATGAGGAAGGCGGTGCCGTCATGTTCTCAGAAAACGGCAAAATTCTTTACATCATCGGCAATCACGATGCTAACGCCAAACGTTCGATCGTATTAGACTTAGAAACCAAACAAGAAACCGATTTGGCCTCTGACCCAGAATACGATGTCGGCGGCATTGTCGTACACCCCACCAAGCGAGAGATTCAGGCGGTTTCCTTCTACAAAGACAAGCAAGAATGGCAGATTTTAGACCAAAGCATAGCAGAGGATTTTGAGGCGATCGGTAAATTTCGTCCCGGCGAATTCGACATCACCAGCCGTAACCTCGCCGACACTACTTGGCTAATTTCTTACAAGACAGACGACGGCCCAGTCTACTACTATACCTACGATCGCGCTTCCAAAACTTTCACCTTTCTGTTCAGCAACCAACCCAAACTCGAAGGGCTACCACTATCATCAATGGAACCCATTTCTTACACCGCAAGAGATGGTTTAACCATTCACGGCTACCTGACAAAACCCGTTGGTGTCTCAACACCCGTACCTACAGTCTTGCTAGTACACGGCGGCCCCTGGGCACGCGATACCTGGGGTTACAATCCACAAGCCCAATGGCTGGCAAACCGAGGTTACGCCGTTTTGCAAATCAATTTTCGCGGTTCCACCGGTTACGGCAAAGCCTTCCTCAATGCCGGCAATCGCGAATGGGCGGCTAAGATGCACGACGACTTGCTAGATGGTGTAAATTGGCTGGTAAAAACAGGAATTGCCCAACAGGATAAAATTGCGATTATGGGCGGTTCTTACGGTGGTTATGCTGCCTTAGTGGGATTGACTTTTAGTCCCGATGTTTTTGCCTGCGCCGTCGATATTGTCGGGCCAAGCAATTTGATTACACTGCTGCAAACGATTCCCCCTTACTGGGAACCGAGAAAAGCAAGTCTGTATCACCGCGTGGGCAATTTGGAAACAGAACCAGAGTTTTTGAAATCGATCTCGCCTTTATCTTTTGTCGATCGCATTCAGAAACCTTTACTCATCGCCCAAGGCGCTAACGACCCGCGAGTTAAATTAGCAGAAAGCGAGCAAATTGTCAATGCCATGAAGCAAGCCGGCAAACCTGTAGAATACGTGCTTTATACAGATGAAGGACACGGATTTGCGCGGCCAGAAAATCGGCTGCACTTTTTTGCGATCGCCGAAGAATTCCTAGCCAAATATTTAGGAGGCAGATTTGAACCTGCAGGCAACCTTGCCAATCATTCTGGCTTGGTGAATCCGCCAACAACTAATTAGAAGGAAGAAGGAAAAAGGAAGAAGAAAGAAGGAATTATTCAAATCTCTTTTCTCTTCTCTTCTCTTCTCTTCTTTTCCTCTGTGTTCTCTGTGTCCTCTGTGGTTAAATCATTCCGATGCAACCGGATGTGCGATAAGTCCTCTTTCCTCTTCCCTTTTTCTTCTCAAATGACCAAAATTATTTTTCTAGATGCCGCAGGTACACTATTTGATGTTCGCGGTAGCGTCGGCGAGGTATACGGACAAATAGCTAAGAGTTTTGGAGTAACAGTTAAGAGTGAAGAGTTAAATGCAGCATTTTTCCAAAGCTTCGCCTCAGCAAGTCCGATGGCATTTCCAGGGAGAGAAGTGGCAAAAATTCCCCAATTAGAATTTGAGTGGTGGCAAACAGTTTCCGCAAAAGCATTCCAAATAGCAGGCATTTTCCACCAATTTTCAGACTTTTCCACATTCTTTGTGGAACTCTACGCTCATTTTGCCACCGCCGAACCTTGGTTCGTCTATCCCGACGTATTGCCAGCATTAAATAAATGGCAGCAACAAGGAATTGAATTGGCAGTAGTATCCAATTTCGACTCCCGAATTTATCCAGTATTAAAATCACTAAATTTATCCGAATATTTCACATCAGTGACAATTTCCACCGAGGTTGGTGCAGCAAAACCAGACTCTCTAATTTTTACTGCTGCTTTGCAAAAGCACAACTGCACTGCCGAGAATGTCTTGCATATCGGCGACAGCTTCAAAGCAGATTATTGGGGTGCTAAAAATGCGGGATTAAACGCAATTTGGTTGAATCGCCAACAGAAAACAATAGATTCAGGAAAGTTGAATTTAACTGATTTCCCAAAAGTAGAAGAGTTTCCTAGTCTGGATTTTATATAAGTCAGTCCTAGACATACTCCTACAAAAAACCCGGTTTTGCATGATTCCCGATGCGTCCAGGACTATAAATATGAATTTTATGAGGTTAAGGTTATGATTTTTATGAATTGACTTAGAGAGCTGTTTATTGAATAATATGGATAATTTAACCACAGAGAGCGCAGAGGGCGCAGAGGAAGAGAAGAGAGGGGTGATTTATATATCTAATTTTAACTGGAAAGAACTTTATGGAACCTCGACTTACTCAAACTCAATTAGCACAGGTGATCGCTGAGATCGACAAGTTATCGCAGCAGCGCGAGTTAGAATTGGCCCCGGATCAGGTAAGAGAAATTTTACGGGAGTTGAATCTGCCTGATGAGCTTTTAGAAGATGCGATCGCCCAAATGCGCCGCCGCGAAGTCCTAGAAAAACAGCAGCGACGCAACCGTTGGATCGCGATCGCCTCGACAGCCGTTGTCATCTCTGCGATCGGTATAGGCGTGCTGTTCGGGCAAAATCAGCAGCAGCAAACTGCTCAAATTGTCACAGGAGAAGACCGAATTGCCCTATCTCAAAAGGGCGGTGACAGCCTTACTCAAGTCAACCGTCAAATTAATCCCCGCATCTACTACCAGGTGACGTTGCAAAATGCCCCGATCGGCAATCAGTTGTCTCTGCAATGCGATTGGATTAATCCCACCGGTGACGTTGTTCATCAGGGGAGGTATCAAACTCGCACGATCGATACTGCGGTTTGGAATACCTACTGCTTTTACGATCTCGGATCTGCTGCCGCCCCAGGCAAATGGGAAGTTCGGATGTCCCTGGATGGGCGCGTCATCAGCAGTGAACCTTTCACGGTGAAATAGATGGGTGCGATCGACAAGCCTTCACATTTTATCGGCTATTGGGGACTGGACGATTGCACAAAAACGCTCAGCCGTTTAGCCCCAGATTACTGCATTCGGCAGGGCAAATTATCAGAATGGGCGATCGCCTCTGCATCTGTACTCACCGCTGACACAGTGACGCTGAATGCTTGCGGGCGATTTGGGTCAACCGATTTACCGGGAGATGCTTGGGCGGCGGTAGAAGCGGAACAGCTACGGCTGGGGCGCGATCCGTTTGGGCGAGTGCCGCTTTACTGGATGCAGTTAGGAGAAACGATTTGGTTTTCGACGCAAATGCAATTGCTGCTACCGCTGATTGCTTCCCCTCAAATTAGCCCGATCGCCCTCCACAGCTATGCTTGCTTTTCCTACGTGCCCGCGCCGTTAACTCCGATCGAGCAAATTGCATCCGTAGCAGCCGGAAGCGAGATGATTTGGGAAATCGCCGATGTTAACGATCTGCCGAAAGTACGCGCGGCGAAGCTATCCTGTAGGGAATCGCTGCCATCGGCTTGGCAAGAAGCGCCCCAATTACTGCGCCGTGAGGATGAGGCGATCGCACAATTGCAAGGGCTGTTGCAACAGGCGATCGATCGACAAGTAGCCGATTTGCCGATCGACGAACCCGTGGGCGTTTTACTCTCCGGCGGTATCGATTCTTCCCTAGTGACGGCGCTGCTAGTGAAAGCAGGCTTGCAGGTGCGCGCCTATGCCCTCGATTTTGGTGTCGAAGCCTATTCCGAACTGCCCTACGCCCAACAGGTGGCGGACTTTTTCGGGATTCCGCTGATCCGAGTGGCGGCGACGGGCGATGCAGTGTTGCGCGCGATCGGGCCAACCGCCAAAGCCCTCGATTTACCCTATGGAGATGGCACAACAGCCCCGCTGTTTTTGCTCAAACAGGCGGCGGCGCAAGATGTGCGAGTTGTATTCAATGGCGAGAATGGCGATCAGCTATTTGCTGGATGGACGAACAAACCTTTGATTGCCAACGGAGTTTACAGCGCAGAACATCCTGCCGGAGGAGAAACCTTTGAACAGCAGTATTTGCGGACGTTTCAGCGATTTTATGGTTATGAAAAACAGATTTTTTCGCCAGAAATGCTCGATCGCATCCAGTCTCACGATTTGAGCGTTTACCTGCAAGACGCGATCGATCCCGAAACCTGTCCTTCCCTGCTAGCGAGGCTGCGGCGCGCTTCGCTGATGCTCAAAGGTGCCCAAAATATTCAGCCGAGGGCAACAGCATTGGGGTTTGCTTGCGGTTTGTGGGTGCGATCGCCCTTCTGCGACCCCGACCTCACAGCATGGACGTTTCAACTGCCAGGAGAGATGCTACTGCAAGGTGCGTGCGAAAAATACATCCTCAAAAAAGCGTCCGAACACTGGTTGCCGCCGGAAATTGTCTGGCGGGAAAAGCGCGGGATGGGTGTGCCGCTGAAGGTTTGGTATTACCGGGAGTTTTGGGCTGCGATCGGCGATCGGCTGAATCCGAAGCTGTTGCGATCGCAAAATTGCTGGCAACCTTATTTGCCCGACGCGATGTTATCGGGACAACTCGGAGTTGCGATGCGCGATCGCTATATTGGCAATAATCTCTGGCTGCTAATGATGTGGCAGGCATGGCGAACCGAGGTTTTAGGCGAAATTCCGGGCAAGCGATCGCTTGATCATGTGTTTTGGTTGCCACCGGCGATCGGGCAGCGCATTTGGAAATATCGAAGACAGTTGACAGTTGATAGTTGACAGTTGACAGTTAATTTTACAATCTTCCTTGTTCCAAACATCCGTTAAATCCCTTACAAACTCCGTTGCCAAACATCCGTTACATCCGTTAAATAATCCGTTGCCGAACTTCTTCTATATGACTGAATCTTTGCTACAGAATGAAACCAAAATACATTCGCCGCCGTTCTCGGAAGCATTAGCCAAGCGACTTTTGTCAACTTATGGTTCGCCTTTATATGTGTATCAGGCTGAGGTACTTAGTCAGACTCTTGAGCATATTACGCGATCGATCGACTATCCGCACGTTCAGTTTCATTTTGCTAGCGTCACCAACGGCAATATTGCTCTGTTGCAATTGATTCAGCAGGCTGGTTGGGGGCTACACGCGAATACACCGGGGGATGTTTTTTTGGGACTGAAAGCGGGTTTTACGAGCGATCGCATTGTCTACACCGGCAGTAACCTCAACAGGGCGGATATTCAGCAATTGATTGAATGGAAGATCGATCGATTCAATTTCGATAGTCTGTCGCAACTCCAGGATTTTTGCGAATATTCGCGCAGTCAACCGCGATCGATCCCTGCCGAAATCGGACTGCGCCTCAACTCACCGGAATTGACGGGAGACAGTCGGATTGGAGTGCGTCCCGCCGAATTCGAGAAAGCCAACGAAATCGCGCAGCAGCAGGGGTTGAGGATTACCGGATTGCATTTTTATCGGGGGACAGGAACGAACGCCACGAGTGCTTTTACGCAGGCGATCGATCGCCTAATTGCGATCGCCCAACAGTTACCCGATTGGCGAACCCTCGATTTTGGCGGTGGTTTTGGCTATCCCTATCGAGGCGGTGCGGTGTTTGACTGGCGGGAGTTTGGTGCGGCGATTACTCAACGATTGAGTGCGCTATCTCGCCCGATCGAGTTGGTGATTGAACCGGGACGATCGGCGATCGCAGGTTGTGGCGTTTTGCTTGCGAAAGTTGTGTCGGTGAAGTGGTTGGGCGATAGGCAAATTGTCGGGGTAGATACGACTGTATCAAATCTATCGGTGCCTGCAGTGCACGGGGGCTATCGGGCGATCGCAACTTGGGAAACCGACGATGTATTGCGACATGAAACGGATATTTGTGGCAACACGACTTATTCGCGGGATTATTTGGGGCGCAACTGTTGGCTACCGAAACTCAAAATTGGAGATGCGATCGCGATTTTGGATAGCGGGGCTTACGGCTATGCGATGTCGTCGCATTTTCTGCACCGCCCCCGCCCTGCTGAGGTGTTGATTGATGCTAAGGGCGATCGATTAATTCGACAGCGAGAAGACTATTCTATCTTGTTAAACGGGCAAATCTTTTAATAGGGCATTGGGCATTGGGCATTGGGCATTGGGCATAGTTTCTTCCTTCTTGCGACTTCCATCGGACTGACATCCGTTACATCCGTTACAGAATCCGTTGCCGAACTTCCTTCTTCCTTCTACTTATTATCTCTCTTCTCTTCCTCTGCGCCCTCTGCGCCCTCTGCGGTAAAACCATTCCAAAACAACCGTCAACGATATAAATCCATTAAATCAATCAGGAGTAACCGAAATGGGAATGAAATGCGTCCAGTGTAATACCGATAACAATTTGCGCGATCGTACCACCAACTCAGGTCGCTGTAAACGGTGCAACCACCCGTTTGTCTTTGAACCCACTACCGTCACTGATAAAAAATTGGCATTCACCGATCCCTTTTTCAAAAAGGCGATCGAAGATATTTCCAGCCAGAATATGTTATTTTTTACGCCCAAACAGTTTTTGTATTTGATAGATCAACGGCTAAAAAATCGCACCTCATCTAACCTCTGGAACTGGATTTTAGGATATTTAGTCCAGAGCTTTTTCCTGGTGAGCTTTGGCGGTATATTCATTAGCTCTATCTTTTCTGACACTGCGGGATTTTTGATAGTGTGGACAGTTTTCAATATTATTTGGATTCGGGGATTTTTCGCGAACAGCCAATCTACCGAGCAAAGTGTTCGCAGCAGAAAAATTAATACCACAAATTTACAAACTTTAGGAATAATTATTTTAGTAACAGGGATTTCAGGAAGCTTGATATTTAATTATTTTCCAGGATACATCGCAGCCTCTGCACTAGGACTATTTTCCTACTGGCTCAGCATTTCACAAAAAAATCGTCAACAGATAACGGGTGAAATATTTATCGTTAATCAAGCGCAAAGCTATCAATGGCTGCAACGCTGGCAAACAGTGAATGGCACATTAGAAAAACTGCTCCCTGCACCTCGCCAAGAAGCTTTACCCGCAACCATCGATCGCGAAGTGAGCGCCTACAGCTTCGATCGCGCCATCATCTGCGACAGTGACGAAATCGCTCAATTCCTAATTGCCAACAACGTCCATTTTGAGAACAACTGCGCCATTCTTAGTATTAGTGGCTATCCCCACAGCATCTTCAGTACCGTAATCGAAATGCTGCGCCGTAATGCCGATTTAAAAGTGTATGCACTGCACAATGCGAGTCCTGCTGGAGTTGGTTTAGTGCATCAACTGCGAACTAATCCAAACTGGTTTGCGAATCAAGCGGTGACGATTTTTGATTTGGGAATTTCTCCCCGTCAAATCTTAGCAACCCGTGATATGTTTGTGCAACAATCTCAAACAATGGCACAAACCGCCCGTCAATTACCCGACGCTGTAAGGCAAAGTTTAACAGCAGAAGAACTAGCATGGCTGGAGGCAGGCAATTTTGTGGAATTAGAATCGTTTACGCCACAGCGGTTGTTGCGCGTGGTGAATTATGGACTTGCTCAGAGTGGCGATCCGCAGGGTAACGAGGGCTTAATATTAGTGGATGATAATGTTGGATATGGCGGCGGCTATGTGTTTGTCTCCGATAGTTTTGGTTAGGGCGTACTTTCAAACTTTATATTAGACTTATTAATAATAAGCTTAAAAAGTCTTGAAACTTAGTCTGAATAAGATTTTTAGCGCTCTTTTGTTAAAATCCTAAAAAGCTGCTTTTGGTAAGGAATTCAGCGAGTTTAAAATGAGGACCAAAAAAGCTGAGCTTAACTCGGTGAGTAAAGGTTTCAAATTTTTAAATTTCCCCCCACGGGGGGAAGTTGAGTTTAAATTGTGTGAAATTTGCCTTCAACTTTCTCTCGTCTGGTTTTGTTTGTGTAGGCGCGGTTTCTAACCACCAGGACTTCTAACCGCCCGGACTTATTTAAGTCGTATACTCCGCATTAATCTTCACGTAGTCATAACTCAAATCGCATCCCCAAGCTTTTGCAAAACCGCTGCCATTCCCGACACTAACCTGAATTACAACCGTATCAGCCTTCAAATATTCCCCCTCCGCAGCCGCTTTCATATAATTACTTGCAGCAGCGCGATCGAACTCTTTAGGTTGTCCGTTTTCCATCATCAAAAAATCCCCCAATTGAATCCGCAAATTCTCTTGATCGAAAGGTACGCCAGCGCGCCCAGCAGCAGCCGCAATTCTGCCCCAATTCGGATCGCGTCCGAAAATAGCAGCTTTCACCAAAGAAGAACCGACAATTGTTTTGGCAATTTTACTCGCAGAAACTTCATCCAGCGCGCCACTCACTTGCACTTCTACCAAACAAGTTGCACCTTCACCGTCACGGGCGATCGCCTTTGCTAAATGTACGCAAACTTCTGTCAGCATCGCCTCTAATTTTTCAGCATCCGCCCCCATTTCTGTAATTGCGGGCGTGCGGGATTGACCGTTTGCCAAAGCAATTAGCGAATCGTTGGTACTGGTATCGCCGTCAACAGTAATTTGATTGAAACTTCTGTTAGCCGCCCGACTTAGCATTTCTTGCCATAAATGCGATGACACTGCTGCATCGCAAGTTACAAATGCCAGCATTGTTGCCATATTTGGGTGAATCATTCCCGAACCTTTGCAAATGCCGCCGATGCGGACGGGTCGATCGCCAAACATGGTTTCCAGGGCGATCGTTTTCGGCACTAAATCAGTCGTACAAATAGCCTTAGCCGCCGCATCAGAACCAGTTTCCGATGCCTCAGCAACTAATCGGGGAATTCCCGCCCTCAGCGGCTCCATTTTTATCCGCTGTCCGATGACGCCAGTGGAGGCCAAAAGAATAGATTCTGGAGGAATATTCAGCGCTTCTCCCAACAATTTGGCACTTTCGAGGGCATCTGCCAAACCTTGTTCGCCAGTAGCAGCATTAGCTTGTCCCGCATTGCACAAAATTGCTTTGGCACTGGGTTTAGCTTGCAAACGCTGGCGGCAGTAGTCCACGCAAGCGGCCCGGACAGTCGATGTGGTGAATACTCCGGCGGCGATCGCGTCTACCTCTGACAAAATTAAACTTAAATCTGGCAAGCCTGAAGGCTTCAAACCCGCTGTAATTCCCGATGCTCGGTACCCTCTGGGTGCTGTAACTCCGCCGTCAATTTCTTTCCAGTCCGACATGATGACCTCCCTAGTAGCCTTCAATCTGCTGAAAGGGGATTATATCAAGTTTCTTGGCACAAACGTCTTTTATGGTTTGTGATGTATACTTTTTAGGTTATCCCACTCTGGTTTAGCTCACCCTTTGCTCAAACGGCTCTCTATCTATACAAGCAGTACGAGCGAGATATTACCAATTCCCAATTCCCAATTCCCCATAAAACTAATCGCGGCTTCCAATCTAGAGTTAGAACTCAAGAAGAAGTCGCGACGGTTTTGTAATTGACATTATTAATTTTTAGCTGGCAAACAACACACTCGATTCAACTATCTCGCCGTTGAAAAAACGAGTTATTTGCGATCGATACTCGCCGGAGAACCAGCATCTAAACCAACTTCAGCAGCCACACGGCTCAGCATGGATTCCTGACGGTTTTTGACGACGTGTTGATGGCGCATCATCAGGTTGCGGGCTTGTTCTTGAGTTGACATAACTGATTTCTCCAAATTCTAGGTAATAACTTCGTAGACAATTGTCGAAATTGAGCTTGCCCTAGCTCATAGTGGCGTGGCTGCGATCGTAACTGGCTTGAAAGCTGGGCTGCGGTTTGCCTTGAATGTGACCCCAGTAGTGCGTATCTTCCATCCCGACTTCGGTGGCGGTGCGGTTGAGCATGGATTGCTGCCGGTTCTTCACCAGTTGGTGGTGGCGCATCATCAGAGAGCGAGCTTGATTTTCGGTAGACATAGGGGGTTCCTCCGTATTCTTTAGATTAATGTTGGGCTGTTTTTTTCTTCTCTTCTATGACTATAACAGACAATTCTGTATCTAAAGCTACCAAATCAAAATTGTCACAAAACTTTACAATTGCGCTATGGGGCGAGAATCTCGATCGAGGTTGCGGGGAGTGCGATCGAGCTTTGGCTAGTTGATTTAGGCCCAACCTCAAGCAGCAATTGGCAAAATTTGACAATATTCCTCTTGTAAAAGCCACATTTTAGCGGATACCTAATTGCTAGCTGCCAAAATAACTTTATAGTTTGGTTCAGAGTTATAGATGCAGAATTGTGCCTCTCAAGAAAGTCGAATTTGACTTAGTTAAGAGTAAATTTAAGAAGTAGCGAATCACAATTAGATTTACAATAATTAAGCAGCTATGCTCAAGCCTCGTCAAGTTTTTTGTAGTCAACTAGATAATAGAGTTAGCCTAAGTGAATCGCCCTCACCATTCTCAAAAAGCGAGCTTTCTTTGTTGAGAAAAATAGATTAAGTCCCAGCAGCCTCTCCACAAAAAAGAGGGATCGTCTTCCCCTAGAAAAACAATCGCCCATTCACCTATAATTTCAATTAATATCAAGTCCCGCCCTTAAGAAACTATCCTGTACCCACAATCCTAGAGCGCCCCCTAGCGTCTTTTTCAGGAGGATGCCAGGGGGAGCGAAAGGCTCTGACGTTAGTTTTTCAAGTTGTGTGTACAGCGTAGCCCTTAAGAAATGCGTGCCGGGGAATAAGCGGCCCTAATCGTCCAACAGTAGACTGGTACTACATCAGATTTTAAGTTGACACGAATGCTACTCGGCGGCTTCAGCTTCAGCTTCCGCTTCAGGTGCATCTGGCACATCTTGCTTGATTGTCAAATAGCGAATCACTTCTTCGCTCAGACGCATCGCGCGCTCCAGGGTAAAAATTGCAGCGCCCGGAGCTGTATAGTTCATTTGAACGTATACTCCGTCCCGGTGCTTGCCGATTTCGTAAGCCAAACGGCGCTTGCCGCGGTGCTGAGTTTCGATGTTTTCAGCACCTTGATCGCGCAAAATAGTTTGATATTTAGCGATCGCCTGGTCTGTCATTTCTTCACCCAAATCAGGGCGCAGAATGTACATAGTTTCGTAAATAAACGGTTTCATGGCAATAATCCCCTTATGGACAACAAGGCTTCTCACGAAGCAAGGACTTATTATCATATCCCAACTATGAACAATCTCAAAACAAAAAAACCAAAATCCCCAAATAACACTCCCTCGCGGTGGAGCACCCTGTGGACGTACAGCATCATGAGCGCGATCGCACTTTTAATGCTGTTTCCCTTGCTGTGGCTGCTCAGTACCTCCCTCAAATCCCCCAACGAAAACATCTTTCAATTTCCCCCGCAACTGTGGCCACAACAGCCAACCCTCGAAAACTTCATCAAAGTTTGGCAAACCAACCCCTTCGGCCGCTACCTGTTCAACAGCACCTTAATTGCCGGCCTGACAGTTAGCATCAACGTCCTCTTTTGTGCCCTCGCCGCTTACCCCTTAGCCAGACTCAAATTTCGCGGCCGCGAAGCCATCTTAATCACGATCATTTCCACAATCATGATTCCCTTCCAAATAGTCATGATTCCCCTATACATATTGACAGTGCAACTCGGACTCAAAAATAGTTATTTAGGCGTAATCTTTCCCGGACTAGCCTCAGCCTTCGGCATATTTTTATTACGACAAGCATTCCTAGCAGTTCCCAAAGAACTAGAAGAAGCCGCCCGCATCGACGGCTGCAGTGAATTAGGCATTTGGTGGCACGTCATGATTCCGGCAATTAAGCCAGCTTTAGTCACCCTAGGAATTTTCGTATTTATCGGTTCTTGGAGCGACTTTCTGTGGCCACTGCTAGTTTTAGACAGACCGGAATATTACACTTTGCCTTTAGGGGTAGCTAATTTAGCCGGGACATTTTCTTTAGATTGGCGTTTGGTTGCGGCGGGTTCTATTATTTCTATTGTTCCAGTTTTAGGACTATTTTTGCTCTTGCAAAAATACATTGTGCCAACAGAAACTGCTGCGGGAGTCAAAGGATAGAATCAAGATAAAAAATCCGCGTTAATCCGCGTTCATCTGCGGTTAAAAATTAAAATCTTTTGAACTCACAAGTCACCAACTTTATGTGTGATGTAGGAACGGCAAGAAAGCCGCTGGATTGTTGGCTGCGCTGGGGTTGTAGATATTATCATCGCTTTTGCAAATGCGATCGATGCCGCAGACTGGCAAAAATTGCGATCGCACCTAGCCGGCGAAAGAGATATCGACTCTTGGGAAGTTTGAGGAATCAAACAAACTGTGGTAATTGTCAGTAACAATCCTGAAGTGCATGCTATTTGCGGGGCAAATCGCAATTAAATTTCATTCACAACTGAAATGCGAACAGATTTTTCATAACTAAAAATTTACTCCTACCTGGGAGTAAAAACTGCACTGGGGTAAGCAATCCGCTTGTGATTGAACTGTTCCCAAACTCGCACAAAAATCTCCGCAATTAGAGACATATCCTCCCGCGTCAAATCCGAATCAATCAACTGATTATCCTGCCAGCGAGCCCTCAAAATCCGATTAACCATATTCAAAGCCTCTTCATGAGTAGCATCCTTGAGCGATCGCAAAGCAGCCTCGCAAGAATCCGCCAGCATCAAAATCCCGGTTTCCCGCGACTGCGGAATCGGCCCATCGTAGCGAAAATCCTCCTCCCTCACTTGGCGACTTGCGATTGTTAACTTTGAATTATCCGCATCTGGCAAAGTAATCTTTAAATCTTCTATTTCTTTGGCAGCAATTTGCTGCGCTTGGTGGTAGAAGTAAGCAATTAACATTGTACCTTGGTGTTCGGGAATAAACGCCTGAATTGCCTTCGGCAATCGATGCTTTCGCGCCATTACCAAACCTTCGGTAACGTGCTTTTTAATAATCTCCGCGCTCCCCCAAGGGTCATTAATTTCATCGTGTTTGTTGCCCCCACCCATTTGATTTTCACAAAATCCGAGGGGATCGTGCATTTTTCCAATATCGTGGTATAATGTCCCAGCTCTGACCAGCTCAACATTGCAGCCGAGTTCCCGGGCCGCAGCCTCCGCCAAACTCGCCACAAACAGCGTGTGCTGAAAAGTCCCCGGAGCCTCAGCAGCCAACTTCTTCAACAGCGGGCGGTTGGGATTGGCAAGTTCCGCCAGCCGGATCGGCGTAATCAAGTCAAAAACGTGTTCCAAATAGGGGCTGATGCCGATCGCCACAACGCTCCAAGCCAAACCGGCTAAACTTTGCGCCCCCACAGTACCGAGCACAACGTACCAAATCGCACCGACAGCGGCGCTGGCAATCAAAGTCCCCACCAGATAAACCGTGCCCTGAGTCAACCCAAGAGCCAAGCCCAAAAGAGCCAATTCCTCGCGCGATCGCAGCCGCCCGGCCATAAAAGCGCCCAGCAATCCCCCCGCCCCGCTAGCCACCAAATGAATCAAGTCCACATTTAAGCCAACGGGCAGCAGCGCCGACAGCAGCCCCACCACCGTGACTCCCACCGCCGAACCGTAGAAGCCGCCCGCTAAAATCCCGATCGCCGGCAAACTCGTCCAAGGCAGCCCCAAACTCACTAGCACCGGCGCGCTCAAAGTCAGCAGCAGCAATAGCAAATGATCTCTGCGGCGCAAGCGGTAGTGCCTTTCCACCAGCAGTACGATCGCAATTGCCCCCGCGACTAAACAAACAAAACCCGTCAGCCCCAGCCAATTCACCCCCCGCCGACTTAAACCAAAATAGTCCAGCAACACGAAATCTTGCTGCGAGATCTCTTGTCCTTGGGCAACAATTATCTCGCCCTGATCTACTGCGATCATCACCGGTTTCACCTTTTGCGCCGCTAATTCAGCTAGCTGTTTGGTTTCCTCCCGATCTCTTACCAGATTTGGCTGCAAAATCGCTGTTAAACCCTCCACCGCTAAAGCTTGGGACTCTAACGGCACTTCATCAGCCACTTGCAGCTTCACGGCTTCTTGCAAAATCTCTTTAGGCAACCCCTGCGGGATACCTTGAGCCACCATCCTTTTTGCCGCGCGAGTCATACCGATTTGGGTTTTCTGCCAAGCTTCATCCGACCAATCAAACAGCGAAGTATGGTAAATCTGTGGCAGACCCACAACCGAAGGTTTTCCCAGCGCCTCCACAGCATTGAGATAGCGCTGGCGAGCAGAGGAAATACTGTCTGTCAGGCTTTGAAAATCTGCTGCCCGGACCGATCGGCTGTAAGCTTGCAGTTGAGCGATAGCATCTTGCTGAGACTTGTTATCTGTTGCCCCAGCAATTGCCGGGGAATCCAAACTCAATCGCTCGGAAGTTGCCCTTTTATCACCCACTTGCGCCAAAATCGAGCGCCACTCCCACTCGGGACAGCCCCGCAAGTAAACCTGAACCGAAAGTGAGAGCGCCGAGGTACTCGCAAACGGAAACGGGCCTACCGCCTCCCGTAGCTCGCTTCCCTGCTGCAAAAATTGTTGCAATTCTTGATAAATTTGTCGATCGACCGCCGAATCCAGCATTAATATCGCTACAGCCCCTGTCCGCGCTGCTTTCCGCTGTTCTTCAGTAGTTTTGTAATCGGGGACGCTAGCAGTAGCAGGAGCCTTAATCGTCTGAGGAGCTTTCGTCCCCACATCCAGTTTCGGCTGGTTGTAGAAGCGGTGGCCCAGAGTGCTGCTTAAGGAAACTACCGCTACCAGCGCCAACATAGGGGAACGAGCTTGATTTTTGAGGCTTGATTTGGAGGTTTTACTTGTAAATTTAGTAGTAAAAGTCTCGGGAAGAAGCCATTTCTGGCGCGACAAACGGCTCAGGAGAGGCCCGCTAGCGCGCTCGGTATCTGCTTTGCTGTCGCCATTTTGCACTTTAGCAATGTGTTGGCGCAGTGAGCGCGCAGCCCCTAGCTGCTCAATCTGCCGCATCAATGAGGAGAGCGTATTCATTTGTGTCGAAGATATATCACTGTTATCCAGCAGCTTTGTCAGAATTTCTGACTAGGCATCTTGATTGATTTTATCTGAACTACCGTGGCTGAATATTCAACCGTTACGTAAGACCTACTCACAACTACTCATAACTAGACAAATCTACTCCTGAATATTGTGAAACTTACTTCCTGCTTCATTCTGGCGGTGTCGGCACTAACCAGTCCACAGGCACGAGCCCCGTCTAACTGACGGTTTTTGACAACTTAATCGCTGCATTTAAATCACGGTCAATCACAAAATCGCAATGACCCCATTCAAAAACTCGCTCAGAAAGTCCGAGTGTTTCTTTTTTGGTGGAGCAATTAGAGCAATTAGAGCAAGTTTTACTGGATAGAAGCCATCGGTCAACTACTACCAGTTGTGAGCTATACAACTTGCACTTGTAGGTCAATTGGCGTCGGAATTCAAAGAAACCCATATCAGCAATAGAGGCAGCCAGTTTATGATTAGCCATCATCCCGGACACATTGAGGTCTTCAATCACTACTGTGCTGTGGTTTTTGGCAAGCAATGTCGTTAACTTGTGCAACGTATTTTCGCGAATGTTAGCTATTTTTATGTGCAATCTCGCTATCTTAAGCTGTGCCTTTTTCCAATTGCGTGAGCCGATATTTTTATGGCGATTGAGCCACTGCATTCTTGACAACTTGGCTGCGTACTTTTTGTAGGATTTTGTTCCGACAATCACTTCGCCTGTTGAAAGAGTAGCTAATGCTTTAATGCCGAGGTCAACTCCCACAATACTTGTTTGACATGACTCTTGCTGTTCTACGTCTAATCTGAAACTGATAAACCACCTGTCTGCTTGACGGGATATTGTACAAGACTTGGTTAATAATTGTGGCAACCTTTCGTAAGTATTGAGAAGACCAATTACAGGAACTTGGATTTTGTTGTCACCCAAAATTTTGACTGTTCCTTCTAACGTGAAAGAGTCGCGCCGCCCTTTTTTCTTAAATCTCGGTACTCCCGCAGTCTTGTTAAAGCACCGCTTCCAAGCTTGGCGCAAAGCCATTAATGCCTGTTGCGGTGTAGATTTACTGCACTCGTAATACCAAGGATTTTCTGATTTCACAAGGCTTACTAACAGTTTGTGCAGGTGAATAGCTGTGGGAAAGTTAAGTTGTTCATCGGCATGAGATTTGTTATACTCAAGAATATTTTTGGTGAGCCACAATCCCCAATTCCAAGCATGGCGTGCTACTCCACAGTGCTGGGCGAGTATAGTGCGCTGCCTGTTATTCAGTTTCAATTCTGTTTTAAAGCTTAACAGCATTGTTACCTCTTGATCGCTTTTAGTCACACTCTATACTGATTCAATCCCTACTCATTTCATAATAAATGAGTAGAGGTGAATAAGATTTTGGTTACAGATTCTCACCCCACATTCTCCTTGAACCCGGTTTTTTGGCGTAGGCGCGTCCGATTTAATTTTTCACTTTTTAATCTTTAATTGTGGCTCTCCTTAAACTTTCACTTTTGACTTGTTAATTGCTAATTGCTAATTTCTGGTTTCCCCTTACCAGTAAAAGCTCCAACCTTTATATTTTACGAGGTCTAATGACATAAGGTGCAGCCACCGATCGGGCTAGCGCTGCGGAATCCAGTCCGGCATCTGGGCTGTAAACTCCTGCCCAAACAGCAAACAGGTTATTTGCTAACTCTACAATTTTTACATCGCTGCCAGTTCCCCAGAGCGAAGGTTCTCGGCCGTCGGCTAGCTGCAGCGAATTAACTTCAGCCGAAGATACCTGTCGCCATTCTACAGGAATCGCACCAACGCCGTTATAGGCTCCAGACAAAGCTCCTGTCAAAGCGCAGGTTATTTGTCCAGCTATGCCACAGCGGGCGGCCCGCACCACTGACAAGCGCAAGTCTTCTGGGGTGTTCAAAAAGCAGTAGAAAGCTAAGGCAATGGGAATGAAATTTCCAGGGTTGACAATTGACTCGGTTTGTAATTTTTTTTCACCTTCGCCCTGTCTTTCTCGCAAAGCTGTGGCGCTTTTGCACAGATGAGTGGCGGCTGTTTCTAAATCGGCTCCCTTTTCTAGTAGTATTTGCACTTGCAGCAGCAGCTCTGTTAAGGCATTATCTGTTTTCAGGTAGGCAAGTGTTTGCTTGATCGCTGTCGCGGGGTCAAGTCTTTCTTTGAGAGATCGGGCGATCGTATATGCTACTGCTAAAATTGCTGTTTCCCATTCTGGCTGGTTTTCGTTGTGCCAAACCTCTATCGCCAGCATGATTTTTTCTCGCAGCTTGGCTTTATTTTCGTGAAAAAACATCGCGGATGGCAGCGCAGCAACAGCAGCTTCACCAGGGTTAAGCAGGGTTTGAAACTCTCTGTTGCGGGGATGGTAGATTTCCGACTTGGCAAATGCTTCCCAAGTATCGCGCCAATCTTTTAAATCTAAACCCCTACACCGAATTAAACTTTGAACACACGCTACCGCAAGTCTCCCCGATGCGGATGAGTCTCTGCGAGTTGGGATTTTACTGTTGACAGAATTCAACGCCAATGTTGCGCCACTTACGGTCAATTGTTGGTGTGTCGTCAGTTGTAGAATCGGCTGCAAGTCTTCTGTTTGGGGGGGAATACCCACGAGTTGCCTCTGGTATTGCAGGCCTATAGAGTCTCCTAAAACTGCCCCTAGGATGGTTCCTTGAAACTTGCTCAACAGGGAATGCCGCATTTGAATTTAACTCAAGTTGTTAGTAATTGGTAATTGGTAATTGGTAATTTAGAATTCTTCCTGGTTTCCTTCTTTGCGTAACTTTTGTGATTAATTTGAATTCAACCCAAACATATAAGGGCTGGTTTTCCATCTAAAACCTGCCCTTATCCGATCGCTACAATCGGTAAATTTCTAATTTTTAATCAGGTAACTAACTAGAGCTTGCAGCCCCAGCCGATAACTTTCTGAGCCAAAACCGCTGATTTGCCCGATCGCCACCGCTGCGATAAACGAGTGATGCCGAAAAGCTTCCCGCCGATAAATATTGCTCAGATGAACTTCTACCGCAGGGATATTCACTGCGGCGATCGCGTCTCTAATTGCCACACTCGTATGAGTATAAGCTCCAGCATTAATCAATAAGCCTTGGTGCTGCCCTAACATCGAGTGAATTGCATCCACCAATACCCCTTCATGATTCGACTGCTGAATTGAGACTTGCACCTGGAGGGCTTGCGCTTCTCGTTCTAGCAACTTGTTGATATCATTTAAAGTCGCAGAACCATAAACTCCAGGCTCTCGCTGACCCAATAGATTCAGATTAGGGCCGTGAAGTACCAGGATATTTAACAATTTTAAAATTTCCAGCGCAACAAAAATTATGAGAGTTTTGACATGGGATTTAGAACCAGCCTGCCACCTCAAACGTCAAACCTTAAACCTCAAGCTTCTAATTCAGTCCCGACTACCTGCGATTCCTTGGTTGGTTTACAGGAATACGAATCGGTTCAAGTTCCGGTTCAGGATCGGGACTCAGCAGTCCTTCTATCAGCTTGCGAACCCATTCTTTAATTTCTTCCAGCACCTTTTCAATGTCTTCCATTGAACGGATAGCTCCTTTTTTTATAGTCTAGATTGCTAAACCGACGGCTAAAAATCTGAAAATAAGCAAGCACGACTTTGAAACCAAAGGTCAAACTTGCTTTCTCGCTTGCTGGTTATTTTGAGCAATGGAGAGATTCAGTATATTGGCCAATCAGTCCTATCTTATTATCATAACGAATCTTTACAGATAATCAAGAGGCAAAAGGAAAATTGCCGAATTATATCAGAGTATAGAGTCTTAAATAAAGCTTAAGCTTACGATTGACTGTTGACAATTGACCAATCGTAGGATTTTTTCTACGCTTTTGCCAACAATAATTTACGCCGGAGCCGATCGAGCGCCGTACAGCTACTCAGATTCCGAATCCAATCGCGGCCTCTGGCATCGCCAAAACGGTATTCAAAACTTTCTGCGTCCCCGTGGGGCCCCGCTAAACCCACATAAACGAGTCCGACAGGCTTAGCATCTGTGCCGCCTCCGGGCCCGGCGATGCCTGTAATGCTCAATCCCCAATCGGTATTGAGGCTGGCGCGAACTCCCGCAGCCATTTGTTTTGCCACTTGGTGGCTGACTGCCCCAAATTCGGCTAAATCTTGGGGATTAACACCTAATAATCCTTCCTTAACCCGATTGTCGTAAGAAATTATCCCACCTAAAAAGTAGCTCGAACTGCCGGGAACACCAGTCAGCATCGCCCCCAATCCTCCTCCGGTGCAGGATTCAGCAACGCTAAGAGTTTGCCCGGCATCGAGCAACAATTGGCCCACAGTCGAAGCAAGGGTATCGCTATCAGCACCGTAACAGTCTAAGTCGGCAATTTGCCGCAATTGTTGTTCGATCGGCTCAATCAAGTTTTTCGCAGCCACCGACGACTCCCCGCGGGCCGAAATCCGCAGTTTGACTTCGCCGTGATTGGCGTAAGGAGCCACAGTAGGATTAGTTAAATTCAGAAAACTATCTACTTTTTCCGCCAATGCCGACTCAGCAATCCCCCAAAATTTTAATGTGCGGCTGTAAATAGTGGCGCTGCACCAGCCGCCATTTTTCAGGTAAGGAACGGCGGTTTCTTCCCACATCAATTGCATTTCCGCCGGTACGCCGGGAAATGTCATTACTGTCAGGTTAGAAACCGGCTGCCAAATAATCCCCGGTGCCGAACCGCTGCGGTTAGGCAGAATGTCCGCACTTTCTGGAATTAAAGCTTGTTTGCGATTGCTGGGGCTCATGGTGCGTCCCCGCTGGGCATATTTGTATTCGATATCTGCAATAATTTCCGGCTTTTCGATGAGGGGAACCCCAAAAAAATCGGCAATCGTTTCGACTGTGAGGTCGTCTGGTGTGGGGCCCAGGCCTCCGGTGAAAAGCAAAAGCTGCGATCGACTGACAGCGATTTCTAACACTTGTTTGATGCGTTCTGGATTGTCCCCCACCACTGTTTGATAGTAGTGAGGGATTCCGAGACTCGCTAATTCTTTGGCTAAAAACTGGGCATTGCTATTAAGAATATCGCCTAACAGCAATTCAGTGCCAACACAAATAATTTCAGCAACCATTCAATTTTAGATTTTAGATTTTGGATTTTAGATTGGCGAATTGGGCATTGGTAATTGGGCATTGGGCATTGGGAATTGGGCATTGGGCATTGGGAATTGGGCATTGGGCATTAAAAATTATTTTTCTTCCTTCTTCCTTCTTCCTTCTATCCTTTACATCCGTTACATCCGTTACATAATCCGTTGCCGAACTTTCTTCACCTAGCGTGTCTCCAAACTTTCCAGCTAGCATATCCCAGCAAACTGGTTGCACCCATAGCGTAAATTACGCCACTGGGAACCGAAAAAGCTAGGGCTAAACTTCCAACCCACAGTGTCAGGGAGTAAATAAATAAAACCGCAAATCGATGGGATAGTCCGGCTTGTAGAAGTCGGTGGTGAAGGTGGCGCTTGTCAGCAATAAACGGTGACTTGCCGTTGCGAAGTCGATCGAGAATCACCGCCGACATATCTAAAATCGGTACAGCTAAAATTAAATATGGCAGCAACACAGAAGTAACAGCCGTAGTTTTAACTAACCCAATTACTCCCACTCCAGCGAGAGTAAACCCGATAAAATAAGCCCCGCCATCTCCCATAAAGATTTGAGCCGGATTGAAGTTGTAGCGCAGAAATCCCAAGGCCCCACCAGCTAAAGCCGCTGCAATCAGGGCCGCCGCCGGTTGGTGCATCGCCAGACTGACAATCAGCATTACAACTGCTGCAATCCCTGAAACTCCGGCAGCTAAACCGTCCAAACCGTCAATCCAGTTGATGGCATTCGCCATGCCGACGAGCCAAATCACGGTAATTGGCAAGCTCAGCCAGCCAATATTAGTCAGTCCCAAGGAGGGAACTGTCAGAAACTCAATTTGTACGCCTGCCATCCAAACGATGCTGGATACGCCAACTTGCATGAGCAAGCGTTTTAAAGCCGAGAGTGAAAATAGGTCGTCTGCTAAACCGATGAGGAAGAATCCGATGCCGCCGAGGGTGACTCCCCAAATTTCGTATTCGTCTTTGGGATTGAGAACTTGTCCGTTAGCATCGATGAAGCCTCCTGAGAGCCAGACAAATAAGAGGGCAATGATAGTGCCGAGAAAGATGGAAACTCCTCCCAAGCGCACCATAGGGCGCTTGTGGACTTTTCGCTCGCCTGGCCGATCGACTCGCCCGCTTTTGAGACCAATTTTTTTGACTATTGGTGTACTCCAGAGGACGACGATCGCAGAAACCAGAAAAGCGAGTATGTGGTACAGATACTGGTACGGCATCTGAAATCAATTTTAAATAGTGCGGGGCAATTAGGCTGTCAGGCAGAGTCTACTACATTTCAGATGGCTTATAACAAGGAAACATCTTGAAGAGCGACTGGGGGTTTGGGAGTCGGAGATTTGCCGCAATGGCAGTTGCCCTGGGGCGAATTGTCAGGTTTTTCATTCATAACTCTCGAATTAACGATTTGAAATATCGACTTTTTCGCGAGCAAAAAAGTCGATATTTGGCGAGCGGGCCCAGTTGAGAGGTATCTTTCGCAACCGACAAATACCGTTAGTCAAACCAGCCCCGCCCGACAAATATCTTTACTAAAAACCGTATTGGCGATCGATATTTTTGGTGAAAACCGCTTGTCAATATCGCTACCGGCAACTCTCAATCTTTTCCTGCTCTTTTACCCTTTTACCCGTACACTTCCAACTACCAATTTCCCATTGCCGATCAGGAAAATTAAGCTAATGCCGGCACTTTCAAGTACAAGTGGGGATATAAGGGGAAGCGATCGCACAGTGCTGCTACTCGACGCAGGCAGTCGGCTGCGACGCTTTCATCATCTGGATTTAGCAGGCGATCGGCAATAATATTGCCAATCTCGGTAAATTCTGCTGTTCCCATTCCCCTCGTGGTCATCGCCGGCGAACCGAGTCTCAAACCGCTGGTTACAAAGGGCGATGCCGGATCGAAAGGCACGGTATTTTTATTAGCAGTAATATTCACACCGCTGACTAATTGGTCCGCTCGCTTGCCTGTCATATTTGCCGATCGCAAATCAACTAGCATTAAGTGATTGTCCGTGCCGCCGGAAACGAGTTTTAAACCCCGCTGCTGCAACTGTGCAGCTAAAGCCCGTGCATTTTCAATTACTTGACCGGAATAAGTTTTAAATTCAGGCTTTAATGCTTCGCCGAAAGCTACTGCTTTGCCCGCAATGACGTGTTCTAAGGGCCCACCTTGAGTGCCGGGGAACACTGCTTTGTCAAATTTTTTACCTAATTCCGGGTCATTGGTCATAATCAAGCCACCACGGGGGCCACGCAGGGTTTTGTGAGTGGTGGTGGTGACTGCGTGACAGTGGGGGAGGGGGTTGGGGTGATGCCCTGTGGCGACTAACCCGGCGATGTGGGCGATGTCGGCGAGCAGGTAGGCTCCGATTTCGTCGGCGATCGCTCTAAACTTCTCAAAGTCGATAATTCGCGAATATGCTGAATAGCCACAAATTAGCAATTTCGGTCGGTTTTCTTTGGCGAGTGCCAAAATTTCGTCATAGTCAAGCTGTTCTGTTTCTTGGCTGACGCCGTAGTGAAAAGCTTTGAACCATTTGCCGGATACGTTGACCGGCGAACCGTGGGTCAAGTGTCCGCCGTGGGACAAATCCATGCCCATTATTCCGTCTCCGGGTTCCAGTAAGCTCAAAAATACTGCAAAGTTGGCTTGAGCGCCGGAGTGGGGCTGGACGTTGGCGTGAGCGGCTCCAAATAGCTGTTTGGCGCGATCGATCGCAATTTGCTCGATGCCGTCAATAAATTCGCAGCCGCCGTAGTACCGTTTCGCTGGCAGTCCTTCGGCGTATTTATTGGTCAGCACTGAGCCTTGAGCTGCCATTACCGCTGCGGAGGTAAAGTTTTCGCTGGCGATGAGTTCTAGGTGGTCTCGCTGCCGCTGGAGCTCTTGCCCGATTAAATCGGCAATTAGCGGATCGGTTTTGGAAAGGAATTCTAAGTTAGTGTCCGTCACAATAATCAACCTCTTGACAGTTTTGGGATTGGGAATTGGGGATCTTATACCGTACTACGGATTTCGCACCATTGACATAAATATTACGTTGTGTTCAGGTTAAGCGGTTTGTCCCCAACTCCTGACATACAATGAAATTACTGGTGTGAAACCTGCCGGAGGTATCAAATGTTAGTCATTTTAATGGAAAATCAGATGCTTGCCCCTCAGTGTGTTTGCCAAAGTTGTTTGCTGGCAGATCGCACGGGCCAACCGCGCTGGAGTGGTGGAGAGCTTCGCTGTGGACATCCAGTTGCTAAACCTACGGAAAATTTGCCCGATCGGTACGAGTGTCAAATGGGCTTCACGATCGCTAATATTAAATAAGAAAGCCTGCATCTGGTAGTTGAGGCTGCTCTTGGCTGAGTGAAAAGCCAATTCCGGGCGTGTCGGAACACAAACCCTGCTGCTGCGTTATCCTGAGTTTAATGGAATTCATAGTTAATCGATCGACTCAGGAGAGTTCATTATGACTTGGCGCGGATCTACAACTGTTCCAGACCGGATTTTTGCTTCTTTGCCTTATTTACTCCCGTTGGTTGACGGGCTTGCCTTTGGCAGGTTTCTGTTTACACAGTTTCCTGTCCTGCAACTGTTGTTGATACCGCTAGCTCCATTGATGCAAATTTATAGTTTGCCCTTTGCTAGCTTGATTATCTTCTTTGCCCTGTATTTAGGAGTAGTTAGAAACGAAAACATCAGTCACTTCATTCGTTTTAATGCGATGCAGGCGATTCTTTTAGACATTGTTTTGATGCTGTGCGGTCTGGTTTTGCCGATCTTTTCTAACGGCCTCCAAGTCGCATTTATTGCGGAAACTCTGTATAACATGGTGTTTTTGGGCGCTTTTGCTGCATTTGTCTATGCAGTCGTGCAGTCGCTTTTGGGACGCTATGCAGAGATTCCTCCGCTTTCGGATGCTGTGTATATGCAGGTTCGTTAGTTAGTTGACTGTTGGCAGTTGGCAGTTGACAGTTGGGAGTTGGCAGTTGCTAGTTGGTTATTATTTGTTGGTTCTAATGCCCAATGCCCAATGCCCAATAACTAATAACCAATAACTAAGCTGTTAGTCATTTAAATTTATTGCCTCAACCCCTTGCAGTATGGGGTCTGGCCCACAAATAGTGCAGTTTGAATGTCGAACAGCTTAATAACCAATAACTAATAACCAATAACTACTGTATTTTCAAGACTGCCGATGCCTTCAATTTCGATGCGGACTCGATCGCCTATTTGTAGCGGCCCTACTCCTTGCGGAGTTCCAGTCAGTATCACATCGCCGGGAATTAGGGTCATTATTTGACTGATGTAGGAGACGAGAAAGTCTGGGGAAAATACCATGCGATCGATCTGGGATGACTGTACCGGTCGCTCGCTCTCATTGACAAAAGTCTGCAATTGTGCAGCAGGACTCAGTTCGCGGACAATCCAAGGCCCCAAGGGACAAAAAGTATCGAACCCTTTGGCCCTCGCCCACTGGTTGTCCCGCTTTTGCAAATCTCTGGCTGTTACGTCATTGGCGATCGTATAGCCCCAAATTTTGCTGTGTGCTTGTTCGGGAGTGCAGTTGGTACAATGTTCGCCAATTACCAGGGCTAATTCTCCCTCGTAGTCTACCCTTTCCGACTGCTGCGGATAGCGAATCGCTGCACCTGCAGGTATGACTGCACTCGGAGGCTTGAAAAACAACAGGGGTTCTTCCGGTACTGGGGTTCCCATCTCGGCGGCGTGATCGACATAATTTTTGCCTACGGCTACAATTTTTGAGGGAGAGCACGGGGCGAGAATTTGGTAAGTATCTGGTGCAAGTTCCAAATCGGTTGGTTGTCCTTTTAACCAGGGCGGTGCATCAAATACTTGAACGCTGTGGCCCAGTTGCAGTAAACCGTAATGGATGTGTCCTTGTGTTGTTTTTACTCGAACGTAGCGCTGGGCCATAGTATTTTAGATTTTAGATTTTAGATTCTAGATTAAAAGGATAGCGGAATAGGACTTGCAGTACGATGTTCTCTCAACAATCGTCAGGGTTACTACGGGCAAATCATGGTAAAGAGTGCTCATATGCCCTATTTCCCCAAGATGCGACTTCTACGATATTATGTCATCGTTTCCTGACAATTAGGTTTCTACGGGGAATTCAGTGCAAATACTGAGTTGACCAATTACCCTCGATTGGCCTACGCAATATTTACGTGATCAAAATCAAATTTGTGTGAAGTAATAGCAAAGAACCTATTTCTTTGTGAGTAAATTAGCAATTATGCTTAGAGGTTTATACAGGATTTTCCGAACACGTAATTAGTACAATCGCACTAATGAGAGAAATTAATTGCGATCGGGCCTTTACGTCCTTTCCCTAAACGTGTTTTTGGTGTAATCTTGCTAGTAAATAAAATACGCATCAGTATCAGTTCGGAAGAACAACAGAGATAGATCGAAATTACGAAATTTCTATTGGGGGGGTGCATGAAGATTGATATTAAAGATTTTAGAGAAGCGCGCACTTGGGAAATTTCCAGGGGCGTATTTTGATGTGACGGTCTTTATGCAAAGTTTTGTAACAATTTCGGCAAAACGGCATAAAAATTAGGGGTTCACCCCGATAGGTTTTATAGAAGGTAATACTGGCGCGATCGCGTTCATTATTTCCTCATAGTATCGCTTCGTAAAAAAGGCGAGTAACTTTTGCGTATCTGCATTTACATTGTTCAGGGTTCACTAACATAATTGATTGGAGAAAAAAGCCATGTTGACTTCTAATAACTCACTCAACACTTTAATCGCAACATCTCTGCAACAGGTTTACAGCACCTTAAATAATTTTGCCAATAGTGATGATTTTCTTGCCAAAATTCAATCTATTTTTGGTACGAACTTTGACGCGAGTAAGTTAGAAGAAATCCGCCAGCAGTGGATTAACAGTAATTTTACATCTCTGCCACTGATTGAAATTCGCAGTGGTTCAGAACTCCAAGGGGCTAATGCTGCTTATGCAGGTTCAAATAATACTATTTATGTTTCTCAAGACTTTTTGACTAAATATACTGATAATCTGCAAGCGATTACCAGTGTTTTATTGGAAGAAATTGGTCATTCTGTGGATTGGCATATTAATACTTCTGATACTCCTGGGGATGAAGGGGAGTTCTTTTCTAATGTGGTACAAGGGATTAATTTGAGTGAGGTGCAGATTAAGGCGTTGCAGAGTGAGAATGATTCAGTTTTATTAAATTTTTCGGGAAATAGTTCAGAAAGTTATTCAGATACCGAGTTAGTTGCCTTTCCTTTATTAAATAGTTTTTCTCAGGGAGAAACATCTAGTCCAAATGATTACACATGGGGAGATTTTAAAACTGTTTTAAACTCAGTTATTGAAAGACGGGGTAAAACCAGTGTTCTTTTTACAAATGGTATTTTTACAACACCTAAAAATTTAGAAGACTCTAGAAAAGCCATTCAAGATAAATTCAATCTTAAAGATTGGAGTGATGAAATACCAGATTATTTAACATCAGTGAAAATACATGAAGGAAAAGAATTATTTCAAGTAGTTTATAATGAAACACAAGGTAGCCCACTAGATAACTTAGCAGCCGTTTTTGGAGATTTGAATAAAGCTCTTTTTCAACCAACGCTTAACAAATACATAGAAGGCTGGAAGAAAAAATTTAAAGATATCAAAGATGCACCAAAAATACCAGGTGATCCCCAAGCTGAAGAATGGATTTTAAAGGATTCAAACTCTACACCGCAAGATATCGAACAATTTCAAGTGTTTAAATTCTTAGATAAGGTACAAGGTCTTGGAATATCGGCACTAATTGATCCTCAATTAGATTATGAAGCTGTATCTAAACTTGTCAAATTATTGTGTCCTGATGAGTTAAAAGGTTTTGTTCAGTATGTGGAAAGCCAAAATAAGACTGACTTACAAGAAGCGATTATTCAATTTTTTTCATTTTCAGCATCATCAGTCAGTACAAAAGTAAGCGATCAATGGACTAAGCCTTTTCTTGAATTCCTTCAGCAAAAAGATAGTTTGGGGCAAGAAAAAAATTCGACAATACTAATGGCTCACTCCCAAGGCAATTTCTTTATAGAAGACGGGTTATTGTCAACACCAGGATTTAAAAATTATGCAGATAAGCTGAGAATATTAGCTTTTGGATCTCCAACAAATTACTCTTCCCTTCAAAAGGAGTATGGATTAGTAGCTAATGTAATCAATGAAAAAACTACACTAGGAGACCTCAATGATGCTTATAATATAGAAGGAGTATTGCCATTTGGTTTAGGAACTGTACTTCGTTCATATTTATTCTTTACAAAAGGACCGACTTTTGAAGGCAAAGATTTAATTACAAGTCTTCAGTTTGATAATGATGGAGAAAATAAAGAATTTGAGAAATTAAAGCATCTTTTAAAAGCTTTCCCAAAAATTGATAATTTAACGAACGCTGCTCTTGGTGGGCTACTACATGACTTTAATACTTTATACACTCAAGAAAATAACCTGGGATGGTTTCAGCAATTTTTTAAAGAGGTAAATCCTCAAGGATATTATTTTCCTGATGCACCAGTTCGAGATTATTATTCATTAACTGTAAATGGGAAAGAATACAGCGATTGGATAGAAGGTTCTCCTTATGATTTATCTGGGGGCCAGTTCATCAGCGGAAACGGAGGCAATGATGTAATCCGAGGAAATGCCTATAATGACCAGATAAGAGGGGGGGCTGGATGGGACTTTATTGATGGAGGAAGTGGCAAAGATAAAGCTTTGTATGATAAAAGTGATCGCGGGATCAGAGTAGATTACACAAATGAATACGCTAGTTCTGATGCCTATAAAGTAGAAGATGGATATGGCTCAATAGATATCCTTCTTGAAATAGAAGAAATTTCGGGATCAGATCATCCCGATCAATTCTTTGGTGGCTATGGAAAAGATATTTTCTATGGTCGAGGTGGTGATGATACATTAAAAGGAGAAGGTGGAGATGATTACTTTGAGGGCAACGAAGGCAATGACTACTTTGAAGGTGGTAAAGGTAATGATACCTTTTATGCTGCTGACGGTAATGATAAGGCTTATGGCGGTGAAGATAATGATTTTATCAGGGGAGAAAATGGAAGAGATACTATCTATGGTGGTGGTGGTGATGATAATGTTGGTGGCGGCTTTCATCAAGGCTCAAGCTGGTTCGATGGGACTATTGATGAAAATGGTTCCAATTCAGAAGCAAGTTTTACAATAGCAGGTCTAGGTGTTGATGCAGAAGCAAGTACCACCCGTTTTGCTGCTAATAATACTAATACCAGTCCCACCACTAAAATCTATGCCGAAGCCAACTTCCAAACACAACAAGAAGATGATGGTGACGATCTAATCTATGGGGGTAAAGGCAACGATAGCATAGCAGGAGATGAAGGCAACGACGAAATCTTTGGTGATGAAGATAACGATTTAATCTTGGGTAATACAGGAGAGGATAAAATCTCTGGGGGTAGCGACCAAGATAAAGTTTTTGGGGGTAAAGGCAATGATATCCTCAACGGCGACTCCGGCGACGACACCGTATTTGGCAATGAAGGAAACGACACCCTCAGTGGTGGTACTGACCAAGACGAACTCTACGGCGGCGAAAACGAAGACATCCTCAACGGCAACGATGGCCAAGACACCCTCTACGGCGAACTCGGAAACGACCAACTCAACGGCGATGCTGGCGACGACACCCTGTTTGGTCAACAAGGAAACGACACCCTCAGCGGTGGCACCGACCAAGACCAACTCTACGGCGGTGATAACGAAGACATCCTCAACGGCAACGACGGCCAAGACACCCTCTACGGCGAACTCGGAAACGACCAACTCAACGGCGACTCCGGCAACGACACCCTTTTAGGCCAACAAGGAAACGACACCCTCAGCGGTGGCACCGACCAAGACGAACTCTACGGCGGCGAAAACGAAGACATCCTCAACGGCAACGACGGCCAAGACACCCTCTACGGCGGCAAAGGCCAAGACCAACTCAACGGCGATGCCGGCAACGACTCCCTCTTAGGTCAAGACGGCCAAGACACCCTCAGCGGCGGCACCGACCAAGACACCCTCTATGGCGGCAAAGGAGAAGACCTCCTCCAAGGCGAAGCCGGCAACGACATCCTCTACGGCAACCTCGATAACGATACCCTCTATGGCGGAGACAACGCCGACATCCTCTACGGCCAAGAAGGCGACGACCAACTCGGCGGCGATGCCGGCAACGACACTCTCTACGGTGCCGAAGGAACCGACCTCCTCAACGGCGGCGATAACGACGACCTCCTCTACGGCAACATCGGCAACGACACCCTCAACGGCGACAACGGCAACGACCTCGCCTACGGCGAACTCGGAGACGACCTCCTCAACGGTGGCGGTGACAGCGACACCCTCTACGGCCAAGAAGGTTTTGACAACATCAAGGGCGACGCGGGTAACGACTTCCTCTACGGCGGTAAAGACAACGACACCCTCGCGGGCGGCGACGACGCAGACCTCCTCTACGGCCAAGAAGGCAACGACCAACTCGGAGGCGATGCCGGCAACGACACCCTCTACGGTGCCGAAGGAACCGACCTTCTCAACGGCGGCGAAAACGACGACCTTCTCTACGGCGCAACCGGCAACGACACCCTCAACGGCGACAACGGCAACGACCTCGCCTACGGGGAACTCGGCAACGACCTCCTCAACGGCGGCGGCAACAACGACACCCTCTACGGTGCCGAAGGAACCGACATCATCAACGGCGACAGTGGCGACGACAACCTCTATGGCGGCATCGACAACGACACCCTCAACGGCGGTAGCGACAATGACCTCATCTATGGCGAACAAAATCAAGACCTCCTACACGGCGACAGCGGTAACGACACCCTCAGCGGCGGCGACAATGCCGACTTAATGTATGGCGACGGCGACAACGACCTAATGACCGGGGATGCCGGCCAAGACACCCTCAGCGGTGGCGACGGCGACGACAACCTCAGCGGCAACGCCGACAACGACATTCTCCAGGGAGATGCCGGCAAAGACCAACTTTTCGGCAACGACGGCGAAGACCTACTCTATGGCGGCGATAACGAAGACACCCTCAGCGGTGGCACAGGCAAAGACCTACTCTGGGGGAATAACGGCGCAGATGTCCTGCAAGGCGACGCAGACAAAGACACCCTTTACGGAGGCAACGACAACGACTTCCTAGACGGAGGGGATGCCGCCGACGAACTTTACGGCGAAAACGGCAACGACGAACTACACGGCCGCGCTGGTACAGACTTACTCCGAGGTGGAGAAGACAACGACCTCCTCTTTGGCGAAGGCGAAGACGACAAACTCTACGGCGACGCAGGCAAAGACACCATCAACGGCGACAGTGGCAACGACTTGCTAGAAGGCGGTAGCGACGACGACCTTCTCAACGGCGGCGACGGCAAAGACCTCCTCTACGGCCAAACCGGTAACGACATCATCAATGGCGATGCAGGGGAAGACAAACTCTGGGGAGGGGAAGACAACGATACCCTCAACGCCGGCGACGGTGAAGACCAACTTTGGGGAGAAACCGGCAATGACTCCCTAGACGGTGGCAACGGCAACGACCAACTCGAAGGCGGCGACGGCAACGACATACTCCAAGGTCAAGCAGGCAAAGACCTCCTAGACGGCGGTGCCAACAACGACACCCTCTACGGCGGCGACGACGATGATAAAGTATTCGGTCGCACCGGTGACGACTACCTAGACGGCGGCAATGGCAACGACCAATTAGAAGGGGAAGAAGGCAACGACATCATCTTCGGTCAAGCAGGCGAAGACCAACTCGACGGCGGTATTGGCAACGACACCCTTGCCGGTGGCGACGGCGAAGACCAACTCTTAGGTCAAGCAGGCGACGACTCAATGGACGGCGGGGCCGGCAACGACCAACTCAAAGGCGGCGACGGCAACGACGAACTCTTAGGCCAAGGAGGAGAAGACAAACTCGATGGCGGCGACGGTAACGACATCCTCCGAGGCGGCGATGGCAACGACGAACTCGAAGGCAAAAACGGCGACGACTCCCTCTACGGCGGTGCCGGCAACGACATTTTCGATGGCGGTTTAGGTAATAACCTCCTAGCAGGGGAAGAAGGCGACGACCTCCTCATCGGCAACAACGGCCTCGACACCCTCTTAGGCGGCGACGGCAATGACACCCTCGACGGCAAAAACAACGACGACTCCCTCGATGGCGGTGCCGGCAACGACATCATCGACGGCCGCGAAGGCAACGACAGCTTAGAAGGGGGTAGCGGCGACGACTACATGGACGGCCGCGAAGGCAACGACTGGATGAAAGGCGGCGACGGCAAAGACACCCTCTTAGGACGTTCCGGCGACGACAACATGGGTGGCGGCGGAGACAACGACATCATCGAAGGCAGTGCGGGCAACGACACCCTCGACGGCGGTGCAGGTTTCGACAGTATTTACGGCGGTGCCGGCAACGACACCCTTTTAGGTAACGAAGATGGTGACATTATCTACGGAGATTCCGGCGATGATTCCATCCTTGGCGGCAACGGCAATGACGTAATCTACGGCGAAGTCGGCAACGATAACCTCTATGGCGGTGGCGGTCAAGATATCTTCATGCTTTCTCCTGGTGAGGGAGTAGATATCATCTGGGATTTTGCCATCGGTGACGATACCCTCGGTGTATTAAAAGGACTCAGAAATGACGAATTAGAGTTTACCAACGGCACCGGCGAGAATGCCAAAGATACTTTAGTCTGGCGTGGCAAAGGCAAAAATAATGAACTTTTAGCCATCCTTAAAAACTTACAATTCGGCACGCCAACACCTACGGAAACACCTGCACCATCGGTAACACCTGCACCCACGGAAACACCAACACCATCGGAAACACCAACACCATCGGTGACACCAACACCATCGGTGACACCAACACCCACGGAAACACCTGCGGAAACACCTGCGGTAACACCTGCACCATCTGTAACACCTGCGGTAACGCCTGCACCATCGGTAACGCCTGCGGTAACGCCTGGGGTAACGCCTGCACCTGCGGTAACACCAGCACCTGCGGTAACGCCTGGGGTAACGCCTGCACCATCGGTAACGCCTGCGGTAACACCAGCACCTGCGGTAACGCCTGCGGTAACGCCTGCACCATCGGTAACACCAGCACCTGCGGTAACGCCTGCGGTAACGCCTGTACCATCGGCAACACCTGCGGTAACGCCTGCACCTGCGGTAACGCCTGCACCATCGGCAACACCATCGGCAACACCTGCGGTAACACCAGCACCATCGGTAACACCTGCGATAACGCCTGCACCATCGACAACACCTACGCCATCGGTAACGCCTACACCAGGCGAAACACCCACGCCATCGATAACGCCTACACCATCAGTAACGCCTGCACCTGCACCTTCGCCCGTCCCTGGTATCCTCCTAATAGGTAACTCAGGCTCTAGTTCCCTGATTGGCAATGCAGGCGATGACACCCTGATGGGCAATGCAGGCGATGACAGCATTCTCGGTGGTGCCGGCAACGACAGCCTCAACGCCGACACCGGCAATGATTACCTCGACGGTGAAGCCGGCAACGACACCCTCACCGGTCAAAATGGTACTGATTCCCTATTCGGTGGCTTTGGTGAGGACTGGCTTGATGGTGGTGCTAATAAAGACACCCTCACGGGCGGAATGGGTGACGACACCCTCACGGGCGGAAACGGCCAAGACTTATTGGTTTTTGCCTCTGGAAACGGAATTGATACCTTACTTGACTTCACTGCCACAGGTGGCAATAAAGATATTCTGGGTTTGACGGGCGGCTTGACATTTGCTCAGCTAACCATTGCCCCAGACTCCAATCCTGCAAATACCATCATCAAGGTAACTGCTACCAATGAAGTCTTAGCGGTTTTAACTGGCGTGCCAGCAGCTTCCCTCAACAGTTCCCATTTCCTCACCATCTAGGCAACCGGGGCCCATCGGTTAAATTATCAATGCGAATCGAGGTTTGAATCCCAGTTCAAACCTCGGTTTCGGGATATGATTGAACTCTTTCAAACGGCTAGATTCAAATCTGGATAATAACGAGACAAATCAATAACTCTTATAGACTTAATTGGGGAAAATTAATTTGTCGATCGACCTTTAAGATTTTGGCTGTATTATTTTTAACCCGCTTTCCGTGCAGATTCCGTGCAGCGGTTTGTCCCAGGAGTCAACGGGTAGTTGGGCGAGCAAGGCAAATTCAAAGATTGTGCCGATCGTAACTTTTGATTCCCACTCAGCTAAACTGAGCATTCGATCGTAATAGCCGCCGCCGTAGCCCAAGCGATAGGCGCCAACATCGCACCCTACTGCGGGTACGAGAATTAAATCTACTTCTGAGCAATCTATTTTAGGAGCATCCGGCAGGGGTTCGAGTATGCCATAAGCTCCAGTATGTAAAGCATCTCCGGGCTGCCAGATGTGCCAGGATAGCTCTTTGCCGACACAGCGGGGAAATCCCCATTTGCGGGGAGTTACAAATAGGGGACTTAAATCGGGTTCTTGGCGACAACTGAAGTAGGCGAGGATTGTTTTTGCTTGGGTGAATAGGGGCGAGTTTTGCAGGTGATTGCAGAGGCGATCGCTCTTTTGTCTCCATTCTTGTGCTGATAGGGATTTGCGAGTGTTGAGGAGCGATTTTCTTAATTCTGTTTTAGTTAATGAAGGTTCAGCAGTATTCATATTTGCGATCAAATCTCTCGTTTGACTTCCAGTCCGACAGGGGTTTTCCACCCCTGTCTCACAGCGAAAGTCCTCTAAAAGAGGACTACAACAATTAATTGCATTTTCATGACATTCTGTAGTCGGTTTTAACCGACTTTAGCTTTGAGGCAGGGGTTTCAACCCCTGCCGGAATGTCGGAATGTCGGACGGTCGGAAAGTATCAACCAACTGGATTTGAGAGCACATATTGTCTCACCACAGGACAAACACTGAATAGCGTTTCATTCTCCTGTTCTTCTATTTCAATTAACGATCGCCTCCCCAAAGATTGCAGCCCGTTGAATAACTCAGAGGGCGATAAATCGGCATCTTGTAGCAATTCCTCTATTGAAACTGAATTTGCTTCGAGGCTGAGTCGGGAGATTAGCTTTTTCTCTAATTCTGACAAACGATTTATCTGCGGGTACAATGTTGCTGCCAATTCTTCCCCTAAGAATAGCCTATCATATTTCAAAAATTCTGCAACCCTACCTCGGAATATTTCTTGAATGGTGGTGGCGACTATTTTTAACCACAATGGATTGCCTCGGTAGGCGTTAATTAGGTTTTCCCATGTTTCGGGATTGAGTAAACTTTTTTGTCGGAAAATTTCGACTGCTGCTGCACCTATGCCTTTGAGTTGCAAGGCGCGCACTGGTGAATTTTCACCTTTTAAGGCGGTAATTTCTCTGGGTGGTTCCCAACTGTTGAGGATTAAGCAACTGTTGTGGGTAGTTTCTCCGATTTGTCTGAAGAGGATGCTGTAATTTTCGCATTCGGGGCGGTAATTTCCTGCTAATTTTCCGCTGCTGAGAATGGTTTGCACGTCGTCGAGGATAATGAGACAGCGGGTTTTTCGCAGATATTCCATTAATAGGGAAAGGCGATCGGGAATGCTGGTAGGGAGTTCGATTTCGGGTTTATTTAAGAGAAATTCTAGGAAATTTTTTAGGGTTGTTTCTAAGGGTGGGGAGTGGCGGAGACTTCGCCAGATGACGTATTCAAAGTTATGCTGAATTTTTTGGATGAGGTGGAGGGAAAGGGCGGTTTTGCCGATGCCGGTTATTCCTAATATGGCTGCAAGGTTGCACTTGTCTTGAACGATCGATTTTTCGAGGGTGGCGAGTTCGGATGTGCGTGAAGCGAAGCTATCGCCATCAGGCGAATCGCACAATGATGAAATATGAGGTGCGTCTGCTAAGTCTAGTCTGGTTTGGGGTTTGGAGGTGTCTGAGGTGGGGGTTGAGGGCGATCGGGTTTTTGGAATTTCTGAAGCTTGCAAACTATTATCACAGACATTTACATTACCAATCTGTAAAGAATTTTTTCCATAATTTGAAAAGTAGGCAAATTGCGACCTCTCCAATGCCGACCTAAAATTTAATTTATTGACATTTTCACCTAATACATCTGAGAGTAGTTGCCATAATTCCGATGCGACATTTCTGACATGACCTTCTGTGCAGTGAGATTCTTCTGCTATTTTAGAGTATCTTTGACCTTTCCATACACCCAGCAGGATAGCTTTTTGCATATCCTCCAAATGTTCTCCCGTCTTGGCGAAAACCATGTCATCGGCAAATCTCAAGACTTCTTGAACGTTCATTAGTCAGGTAGGCGTGAAAGTTTTGCCTATTTTATCATATTTTTTATGACATTTTCTGACAAAGATGACACAATCTGACGTTTTCTGAGAGAGCGATCGTCTCAATTGCTGATAAAATTTGACATTTTATGACTCCGATAAATTCATAATTAGAAGATAATTATAAAAAACAAATAACTTCCTGTGGATTAAACTAGCGGGTAGCAGAATGCTATGAACATTAATTTTAGACGCTATCGGGAACAGAAAGGTATCAGTCAAGAATCAGTTGCCAGCGGGCTCGGCATTTCTGTAGATCAGGTTAAAAATTATGAGCAGTTCCCTGCACAAGTTCCGATGGGAATGGCAGTAAAATGGCTGCAAATATTAGGTGTTGACATTGCAAGTGCCATGTCAGACGAAATACCTCCACTCCCAGGAATTGAACCCGGCAGTCCCTACGCTGAACTTTATCGCCGGCTAAATTTACTTAATCAGTATATCGATGAAAATTCTTTTTTACCTTGGCTAGAATTGCCAACGGAACTACGTAAACCTAACGCTCTGCAAGAACAAATTAACCAGTATTACCAAAAACCAAATGTTGTCTTGACAGGAGCCTTTGACTCTGGCAAATCCTATCTTGCTAATACTCTTTTAGGCCAAAAAGTATTGCCAACAGGCTATCAGCCTGCAACAAGAGTCATTACCATTGTTTGTCATGTGGAAAGTCGCCCCGAATGGTTTGATGGAAACGTGGGAATTATTGATGAGAAATTTTGGCAAGATGAAAACGGCAAGCTAAATTTTTACTTCCTATATTTAGAGGATCGGGAGCGTTGTCAGAAGCATTTTTTGCAATTCGGCTCCTTTGACCTGCTAGAAAAATATGGCGTACACCAATATGATGACTCTGATGACAGCAATGAGGGCGGACATACAGCTATAGTTTATGTAGATGCTCCTTTGTTAAGAGCGTGTAACCTGATTGACCTTCCCGGTTACTCTGATAAACAAGATGAAGTATCAAAGGATGTTGAGAAAGCTAATAGTGCCACCAAGATTGCTAATGTCTTGCTTTATGCTTCTCCTGCCAAGGGTCACATCAATGGTCAAGATATGGTGCGACTTCGGAATTTGCTGCGTTTGTTGCCGGCCCCAGAGAATGAATGCAACGACTTTCCGACGCTAGGAAATTTCTTTATTGTGGCGACACACGCCGATCCGAGTATCCCTGACGATGAGCTTCCCAAAATTCTCAATAAAGCTTCAGCCAGACTGTATAAAGAACTTGATGAAACTGCTATAGAGTTTCGTCGGAAGCTAACAAAGCGGGATATTACCAAGGAAGATGTGCAAAAGCGTTTCTTCACTTTCTGGTCAGAAAAGCCGGATCGCTGTCAGCGTCTCTTTGATGATTTAACTCAACTCCTCTGCGAGACTCTTCCTAAACCAGTCATCTCTCGTATCGACCGCGAAATCAATTCGGTCAAAAAAGACAAAAAACAAGAATACGCTAACTCGATTGAGCAATATCAAACAACTGTTGCCAAAATAGAGGAGTATCGAAAGGAGCTTGACAAAGCCGAGAAAAATGAACCTGAACGTCAGCGAGAAATGCGGCAAAAACGCAGTCAAGTGAGCAAACAAATTAAGGAATTAGAGAAAGATACCCGCCAATCATTTCAGACCTATGCGGCAAAAAAGATCGATGTAGAGTTTATAGAACAAATGATTCGCCAGAGATACGACAAAAAGAAAGAGGCTCAAGAATACGCTCCCGGTTATTTAGTCGATCTGCTGCAAAGTCATTTAGAAAATCGGATTAGTGTCAATTCTGAAAAACTCAAGGCTGAGATTGACGCTTTTCTGGAAAAATACCCAGTACCTAAACTTCCCAACAAAGATGGAATAGTAGTATCTATTCCCTTCGATACAAAAGGAGCTTTTCTTGGTGGGATAGCAGGTTTAGGTACTTATGGTGCCTTAGCCGCTTGGGCAGCAGGCCTTGGCAATCTTGGCAGCTATATCTTAGTAGCGAAATTAGTGAGTCTTTTGTCAGCACTTGGTATTAGTATCGGCGGTGGCACGGCAACAGTAATTTCTTTCGTAGCTGCGATTGGTGGCCCAATAGTTCTAGGGATCGGTTTAGCTGCTGGACTGGCTTCTTTGGTGTGGAATTTTTTTGGGGAAGCTTGGCAGAAGCGGTTAGCAAAAGAAATTCACCAACAATTCAAAAAACAGGGTGTTGTTGATAAATTCTTAGAAGGAATCGACCAGTATTGGCAAGAGACAGCCACAGCCTTTGAGAAAGGTGCGGATGCAGTTGAAGCAAAATGTAAAGAGTCTCTTAAGCATCTGCAGGAAATTACTTCACCTGATACCCAGTCAAAAGAACGAATTCAAGAGATTATAATAAATCTGGAGAAACTCAGGGTTTTTTTCGCCAACATTCCTTGGGATACCCAGGGAGAATGTTTGTAAAAAAAACCAGCGGTTCTCGTGGCAAACAACCGCAACCCAAGAAAACGACGTATTGAACGGGTAGTTTTAACTAGGCGATCGCCCTTTCTTTTCCCTCATCCCGTCAAGCGATCGCCCTTCCTGAACCGATGTGCGATCGCACTTTCCATTTATCCCCTAGATCGCACTTCGTCAATTTCTGCTTCTGAATCTTCCTTCGTAAAAATTACATCCTCATAAATAGCATCAATACTTGTGCGAAAATCTACGCTAGCCAAGTGAAGTTCGCTTCCTTGATTATAGGAATACAAAACCCACAACCCTTCAGCATTGCGACGAAAACACTCTACCCGCTCACGTTTTTGACTAATTAACACATACTCTTGAAGGGTTTCTAATTCTTGATAGTCAGCAAACTTATCGCCCCGATCGAATCCTTCAGTACCATTTGACAAAACCTCGACAATTAAACAAGGATATCTTTTAAAAGATTGAAATGCCTTGTCCCGTTCATCGCACGTTACCATCACGTCAGGATAGTAGTAAATATTCTTCGATTCAATCCTGGCTTTCATGTCGGACATATAAACGCGACAGCCACTACCCCGAACATGATTTCTTAAAAGTGCAAATAAGTTGCCGGCAACTGTCACATGAGCATCGCTTGCACCAGCCATTGCATAGGTTTCGCCCTGTATATACTCGTGTTTGAGGGGACTGAGTTCTTCTAACTTCAGGTACTCTTCGGGCGAGATATAATTGTGGGTGCGATCGGCAATCATTGGCTTTCCCAAATTTCAGTTTTCGATGATTTCAGTCGAGCTATTTGTATTATAGCAGTTTTCACTCGGATGAAATACAGGACACAGCAGTATGGACACCGCACTGCTGCCGACTATTGTCAGTGACTTTCAACCCAAATTTGTATAATTTATTAGTGCCAAAAGGCGGACTGGTGTGTGAAGGATAGGTGGCAACCGCCCACTATTATAAATGAGGATTATAACCCGCATTTAGTATTATTCCCAAAAAAACCCGGTTTCTTCAAGAAACCGGGTTTTTCACACTTACGCGGCGTGTTGTCGATACCAATCAATCGTATTTTTCAACCCTTCCTTAAACTTCACCTCCGCAACAAAACCAAACTTTTCCTTAGCCCTTTCCGTATCCAAACAGCGGCGCGGCTGACCGTTCGGTTTGTCTGTTTCCCAAACAATTTCTCCCTCAAATCCCATCAATTCGCAAATCGTTTCCACTAAATCGCGAATTTTAACTTCGCTATTCGTTCCCAAATTAACCGGGTCAGATTCACTGTAATCTTGCGTTGCCATCACAATTCCCCGCGCGGCATCTGTGGAATACAAAAACTCGCGGCTAGGGCTGCCGTCTCCCCAAACAGGCAGTGTTTTGTCTCCCCTTTCTTGGGCTTCGTAGACTTTGCGAATTAATGCGGGGATGACGTGGGAACTTTTCGGGTCAAAGTTATCTTCCGGGCCGTACAGATTTACTGGTAGCAAGTAGATACCGTTGAATCCGTACTGCTGGCGGTAGGATTGTAGTTGCACTAATAAGGCTTTTTTCGCTACTCCGTAAGGTGCGTTAGTTACCTCTGGATAGCCGTTCCAGAGGTCGTCTTCTTTGAAAGGAACTGGGGTTAAATTGGGATAAGCGCAAATGGTGCCGACGCAGACAAATTTTTCGACTCCTGCTTCGTAGGCGGCGTGGATTAGTTGCGCGCCCATCATCAAATTATCGTAAAATAATTCAGCGGGTTTGAGTTGGTTTAAACCGATGCCGCCGACGTGGGCGGCGAGGTGAATGATGATATCTTGTTTGTCGGCGGCGCGCTTGCAGTTTTCCATGACGCGAAGGTCGCAGTCGCGCGATCGAGTTACCGAAATTTTATCAGCATCGGCCCCTGCTTTCACTAGCTGGTCGATTACCTGACGGCCCAAGAAACCGGCGCCGCCCGTGACTAGAATGCTTTTGCTGCTTAAATCCAAGCTGGTCATAATTTTAGCCTCGGGATTTTGAATAAAGGTCGATCGACAATTTCAATTCTAAAATTGTTGCTTTAGCAAAAAAAGCTTTCAGCTACAGGACGAGGTTGCCCACACATTTGTTTTAGCTGCAGTAGATAGGGACAATTTGCGCCGTGCACACACGAAAGTTAGATATAGGGGTCGCGACTCCCCAACTATCATTTTAATGTTTTTTTTAGCCCGCACAGCGGAAAATTTGGCGAGCAATTAAGCTGGTTCTTTGAATGCCGATCGCGCTACGCTAATAGCTGTAACAACCCTCTCATCAGTTCTGAAGTGTGTGCATGGGCTATCCTCCGGCGCGCGCCTTTCGCCAAAGGGGTAGACACGGGGGCCTACCCCTACAAATTGTTGGCACTGACGGCTTGATTTAGCGACTTAATCAAATCCGTTGCCCGAACCCCGACCTTGCTGGTCTAAAGCTTTCATGTCAGCATCTACCATTAAATGTACTAACTCCTGAAAAGTTACAGAAGGTTCCCAATTTAATTGCTGGCGCGCCTTAGTCGAATCGCCAATCAACAGTTCGACTTCGGCCGGACGCAAGTAACGTTCGTCAAACTCCACATATTTTTGCCAATCTAAATTGACGTAAGTAAAAGCCAAATCGAGAAATTCCTTAATGGAATGGGTCTCGTTGGTAGCAATGACATAATCGTCAGGCTTGTCTTGTTGCAGCATCAGCCACATAGCCCGCACGTAGTCTTTAGCATAGCCCCAGTCTCGCTTGGACTCGAGATTGCCCAAGTAAAGTTGTTTCTGCTTGCCGGCGACTATTCTTGCCACGGCGCGAGTAATTTTGCGAGTTACAAAAGTTTCGCCACGGCGGGGAGATTCGTGATTGAACAAGATGCCGTTGCAGGCAAAAAGTCCGTAAGATTCGCGATAATTTACTGTTTGCCAGTGCCCGTAAACTTTGGCGCAGGCGTAAGGACTTCTGGGATAAAAAGGAGTTGTTTCCTTTTGCGGAACTTCCTGTACCAAACCAAACATTTCCGAAGAACCTGCTTGATAGAACCGCACTTCTATGCCGGTGCGGTGCTGATAGTCCCGAATTGCTTCTAGCAGCCGCAATACTCCCATCCCTACTGTGTCCACCGTATATTCCGGCGAGTCAAAACTGACTCGAACGTGAGATTGAGCTCCTAAGTTATAAATTTCTACCGGCTGAACTTCTTCCAATATCCGGCGGAGAGTGGTGCCGTCCGTCAAGTCGCCGTAGTGTAGAAACAGGCGCGCACCCTCGCTGTGAGGATCTACATAGATGTGGTCAATTCGATCGGTATTGAAACTAGAACTGCGCCGGATAATGCCGTGAACTTCATATCCTTTCTCTAAGAGTAATTCGCTCAAGTAGGAGCCGTCTTGACCTGTAATACCTGTTATTAGCGCTCGCTTACGTTGCGTCATCTGATTTTCCTTTGACAGGCTGTGTTAATTCACAATAAGTTTTTTGGCAGAGGCTGTTGCTCCCTGCCGGCCGTATTCTCAAACTCTACCTTAACTGCTTTATACAACTTACTCAAACTTAACTTTAGTTACCTAAAGCCAGTTGAAGTTTACTTCCTACGCTGTTGGGTAGTGGGCTATCCCAAGATAAGTAGGCTATCCCCCTTAAGCCAAAGGTTATAGAGTTAAGTTTAACACCTAAACCTAAAGTAGTCTATCTAGAAGAACCGATCTTTCTAGGTGAAGAAGAGATAGGTTTATTTAAGTATTTGCCCCTTTAGTTAAGCTCACAATTCTTCGATCGGCATCCAGGAACTGTTTAGTTTTGACAAAGAGTTTGTCGCTGATTGTCAGTAGTCAGCATCAGTGGTCAGTAACAAATAAAACTAACTACCGATTGCTGACTGCGGACAAAAATTAGTATGCGCCGTTATTTTTGGGAAAAATCACAACTCCAATTGTTTTGAAAACAATCCACATATCCATCCAAAGGTTTTTGTCATTTGCGTAATAGAGGTCGATTTGGACTCGGCGGGGATAGGGAATGTCGTTGCGACCAGACACTTGCCACAAGCCTGTAATTCCAGGTCTTATGGTGAGAATTTTGTTGATGTGACTGCCGTATCTCGGCAGTTCTTCTTCAACTAAAGGTCTGGGTCCGACGACACTCATATCTCCTTTTAAAACATTCCAAAACTGGGGAAACTCGTCTAAACTGGTCATTCGTAAAAATCTTCCAATCCAGGTAATTCGAGGGTCTTGTTTCAGCTTGAAATTGTCCTCAAACTCTTGACGCAAATGCGGAGAATTTTCCATGATTTCCAGCAATATATCGTCCGCATTTTCCACCATCGTTCTGAATTTAAGGCAATAAAACCTTTTACGGTTTTTGCCGACTCGTTCCTGTACGTAAAAAATAGGACCGGGCGAGCTTAAGGCGATTAAGAAAGCCAAAAGCAGGTAAACCGGAGCAAACAGGATCAGAACCGATAAGGAAAACAGGATGTCAAATAACCGCTTGAAAAGTTCTCCGTCGAGGCTCTGTATAGAACGACTTATGCGTCTATCTCCTTGCAGGACAGACCCAAAACCGCGTCTTGCGATCGCTCGAATTACCTTGCCGGAGATTAGTTGGCTGTCGGCAGTCATCTTACTCCTTCACTTCACACCACACACAGTCCTGATCATAAAGCCTCAAGACGCTTTGTTCTCTGAATTATGTTTCCAATACTCAATTTTCTGCCTTCAGAAGGCTTCAAAAGGCAGAAGGAAGAAGGAAGAGGGCTTCTGGCGGCAGAAGGAAGAAGGCGCAAGGCACTTATGCAGAGGTCTTCGGAAGGCACTTATACAAAGGCAGAAGGAAGATTGTCCCGCTATCGGATTCTGGCACTCTCAAGCCCCAGACTGGGTAAAATCACGGGATTGAAATTCCTGATAGCAGCGTTCCACAAAAGCTAGATAGCGCTGCCCAAAGACATCGGGGGCAAAATGTTCAGCGCGCAACCTGCTGATTTCTGGCTCAAATTTGCCTTGCAACTGCTCAAATTCCTCGACAGCTTCGACTAATGCTGCTGCGGTTTGGAAGGAAAAAAATAAACCAGTCCCCGTCTCTGGGTGTTGGCGAATGTCGAGCACTGTCTCCAAAGCGCCCCCTGCTGCATAGGAAATTACTGGTGTTCCGCAAGCTTGAGCCTCTACTAAAGCGATGCCAAAATCTTCGCAAGCTGCATAGACAAAGGCTTTTGCCTCTGCCATGTATTTTTCGACTATCGAGGCGGGCTGCCAGCCGAGCACTTGCACGTTGGGTTTGGCGATTTGCCGAATCATGTCTAATTCTGGCCCGGTGCCGATGACAATTAGAGTATGCCCGAGTTGATTGAATGCTTGGACGATCGCACTTACGTTTTTGTAACTTACCAACCGACAAACTGTGACGTAAAAGTCTTGTTTTTGCCGCATCAAGGAAAATCGCTCGATATTTACCGGCGGATAAATCACCTGGGCCCGCCGCCGATAGCACCGCCAAATTCGGCGCGCTGTGTGTTGGGAGTTAGCGATGAAATAATCAACGCGATTGGCGGAAATTACGTCCCACTGTCGCAGTCGATGCAACAAATATCGCGTCAGCAGACCCTGGATGCCCCGTCCGGCTTTGCTGCTACGCAAATAGTCAAAAGTTAAGTCCCAAGCGTAACGCATGGGCGTGTGGCAGTAGCAGACGTGCATTTGCTGGGGACTGCTGAGGATGCCTTTGGCAACGGCATGGGAAGAGGAGAGGATGATGTCGTATTCTCGCAGATCTAGTTGTTCGATCGCGATCGGCAGAAATGGCAGATATTTTTGCACGCCGCTGCGGGCCTTGGGAAAGTGCTGCAAAAATGTTGTGCCAATCTGTCGCCCGAAAAGATAGCTTTCGGGATTGGCTGATTCAAAGTCGATGAGGGCATAGACATCTGCCTCGTCTACGTGTTTGAGGATTTCCTGTACTACGAGTTCTGAACCGCCAGTAGCTAAGGGCGTCAACCATTCGTGAACTAGGGCGTATTTGAGTTTTTTCACTTGTATTTGTAGCCGATCAAACGATTTGTTAGCGCCAGTGCTGTCAATATTAATCTTACTGAGGGATAACTTACGCAATATCCAGCCATCAACCAGGTTTCTAGGTAGGTATCTTTCAACTGAGATGTTGCACCATTCTCAATTACTTGTTTAGGAACAGGCAAGATATCTGTTTCACAAAGAGTGAATTTTCTTGTGGAACAGGCCGAAAAGCCTGTGCGAGCGAGAATGGTGCAAGATGTGAGTCAAACCAAGGATTTTGGGAATAAACGGGGTTTTTGTCAAATCAGCCACAGCAAAACAGGACTCTCCGGCAGTGATTTCCCCGATTGTTGACAAGAAATACTATTAGGCAGAATACTAAAGGTGATTTGCGATCGGCTAAATCTTCGGAACGGGCGATCGGCTCAATGTGGTGTAAGGAAAAAATGTCCAAATTTTTGTGGAAGGGACTTTTAGTTAGTCCCGCTGTATTGGCAGCAAGTTTAGTCGTATCTTCGACGGCGCTAGCAGCAGAGAAACCGGTAGAAATTGCCACCATAGCTCAAGCTGATCAATTGCAATTAGCAGGTGCTGCAACCGAGGTGGCAAAGGCTGAGACAGCAAAGGCTGAGACCGGCGAACCAGCGTCGCTAGCTAGCAACTTGACTGTTGAGACTATTGAGAAAGAAAGTGCGAACCTCTACGAGGGCTTTCCTTCGGATCGCTTCGCTAACGCTAACGAGCCGATTGCCCCAGTTGCCGAACAGGCAAAACCACCGGAAAACGCAGTTGCAGGGGATTTAAGCGAAACCAAACCCGCAGTCGCGCCCGCAAATTTAAGTGTTGAACAACCTGTCGCGCAGCAAATTCCCGCAGTCGCACCCGCAAACTTAAGCGAAACCCAACCCGCCGCTACACCGACTAATTTAAGCGCCCAAGAGCAAATTTCCCAATCGCCAAATCCAAGTCCCCAACCTCCAGCACAGTCAAATGTTTTAGAACAAATCAATGAATACAGCAAAGAAGACAGTAGCAGCCAAGATGCGGCCGGCCAGGTAACGTCTGTTTCGCAACTTTCCGACGTTCGGCCCACAGATTGGGCGTTCCAAGCTTTGCAGTCTCTAGTAGAGCGCTACGGGTGCATAGCTGGTTATCCTGACGGCACTTTTCGCGGCAACCGGGCGATGACTCGCTACGAGTTTGCAGCAGGTTTAAATGCGTGTTTGGATAAAGTTAGCGAGCTGATTCAAGGCGGTTCGAGAACTCTGGCGACGCGAGAAGATTTGGCTTCTGTGCAAAGGTTGCAAGAAGAATTTGCGGCGGAATTGGCAACTTTGCGAGGCCGCGTCGATGCTTTGGAAGCGCGCGCCTCTGAATTAGAAGCAAATCAGTTTTCAACTACGACTAAACTCAACGGCGAAGTCATATTTGGTTTGACAGGTATCGCCAGGGGAGATGATGCTGAAGGTAACGATGCCGATAAAGCGACGGCTTTTGGCAGCAGGGTTCGGATCAATTTCGACACGAGTTTTTCTGGAGAAGATTTGCTGAGAACTCGACTGCAAGTTTTGAATCTGGGTTCGTTTTCTACGAATAATACGAAAACCGCTGAAGGAGAATTGCGGTTTAATGCTGGGCCTTTTGCCGAGGCTAGCAATACGGTAGGTTTAGATGCGCTGCTTTACCAATTCCCTATCGGCAAAAGCACGACTGTAATTCTCGAAGCTAATGCCGGGGCTGCTGATGATTTTGTTAACACTGTCAACCCTTACTTTGACGGAGACGGCAGCTACGGCGCTCTTTCTAACTTCGGTACTCGCAACCCAATTTACTATTTGATTGGGGGTTCTGGCATCGCTCTGCGGCATCAGTTTGGGGAAAAACTCGAACTGAGTTTGGGATATATGGCCGGCAATGCTGCAGACCCGACGCGGGGAAATGGTTTGTTTAACGGCTCTTACGGCGGTTTGGCTCAGTTGACTTTCAAACCCAACGAGAACATGGCTTTAGGTTTAACTTACGTTAATTCCTACAACTTTGTTACCGGTACTGGCAGCAATGCTTCTAATTTCCCGGTGCGTCTCGGTTCCTTCGGGCTCGACAGCGATAGCAATGTGCCAGTTTCTAGCAATTCCTACGGCGCACAAGCTTCGTGGCAGTTAAACCGGAGATTTGCAATTGGCGGTTGGGCGGGTTACACAAACCAGCGCATTTTATCCAACTTGGCTACTCCTACGGGTTCTGTGCAGCGGGGAGACCAAAAAATCTGGAACTGGGCAGTTACTTTGGCTTTTCCCGATTTGTTGAAAGAAGGAAATGTGGCGGGGATTGTGGTAGGTATGGAGCCGCGGGTAACGAGTTCTACTAATCGGACTTTGCCGGAAGATAAGGATACTTCGCTGCACGTTGAAGGTTTCTATCAGTTTAAGTTGAGCGACAATATTTCTGTCACTCCTGGTCTGATTTGGCTGACTGCTCCTGACCACAATAAGAATAATTCTGATTTGGTGATTGGGGTTGTCAGAACCACGTTTACTTTCTAGAAGCGGGTTTAAGGTTTAAACAGAAACGACCAGCTTTTGCAAAAGCTGGTCTGCACAAATAGTTAAATCCGTTGTGTTCCCACAGTGTTTTTCTCACAGTGAGGAAACCCAAGTTGCACGTTTCTTTGCAAAGGGTTCTAAAAGAAATATCATCTCTCTTAAGTGGTACTATAACAACAAAATTTAATTTTATGTAATAAAACTTTACATTACAGACGAATTTTAATTTTTAGGCGACGATCGCACTCCCAGTCATTTTGTATAGCAGTCGCCAAGGCAGTTAGGACGCTTGACGTAAGACATCTTCAATGGCATCTCGTAAACAATCAAACTGAAG
>NZ_JAUBPW010000151.1:0-2584 GCF_036700965.1 Microcoleus sp. Pol8_D6
GCCGCTACTTTGGGAAATCGCCGCAATATCGCTGGTAGGAATTAGAGAAGTCGGACTTACTTGCAACGCTGCAAATTCAACATCTGTTAATCCCAAAGTCGCTCGCACCTGTTCGCGACTGACTGAGGTAAACCCAAAAACATTGGGGACATTAATATTAACCCGACCACCGGCGGCCGATCGCGCATTAGCCGTAATATCACTATTTTCCTTGGGGAGAGTCACCAGAATATCGCTTTTAATGTTGATGTTGCCGCCACCAGAACTACCTGCATCAGTGGTAATTCTGCTGCCTCGGCGCAACTGGACATCCCGTGCTTCAAGGTTAATATTGGCTCCGGCACCGGATTCAGTTCTACCGTCAATGGTGCTTTGGTTGTCAAGGGAAATTGAATCTGCTTTCACGTTAATGTTACCAGCCCCTGCTGAACCCAATGCTTGCAGATTGAGTGTTCCCCCATTACGAAGAATCAATTGCCTGACATTCAGATTCAACGAACCTGCATTCGCCGTAGCATTGGGATTGATTACACCAGATGCAATCCCAACGGAAATCTGAATTTGACTGTTAAATTCACCTGAACCCCCATTCCCAATAACTTCTACACGACCCCCATTAATCGTAATGCTGCCCGCATCTCCTGCGCCTAAAGATGCCGTAGAAATAATTCCCCCATCCCGTAGAGTCAGTACGGGTGTAGAAATGTTCATACTCCCTCCGGGACTAGCAGAGTAGGCATCAGCGGAGATGAAACTAGCAGTCAGACTCCCATTCGCCAAAACTTCAGAACTACCCTCTACCGTTACTGACTCAGTAGCTTTAATTGTTAGATTACCTCCTTGCCCCGCAGTTGTATTCAAGGGTTGGTTGCCCACAACCGAGCCACTAGATAAACTAATTCCGCCTCCTTCAGAGATAATCAACCGCTTAGTGTCGATATTAATATCCCCTGCTTTCCCATTAGTGCCGACTGCGGTTGTGCCGATCAAGGTTGGGACAGGATTTCCCTGGGGAGCCCGCAGCACTTCTACTGATTCATTCGCTTTAATGTTGATATTCCCAGATGCTGCTTCAGTGCGAGTGATGCTGATCAGACCCGATCCATCACGCACTCTTAACCGTTCTGCCTCAATGCTAATGCTTCCTCCTGTGCCTGTACTCCCCGTAATTGTGCCGCTATTGATTGCTGAACTGGCTATATCCACAGTCCTGGCACGCATGATAATTTCTCCCCCATTTCCACTACCTAATGTGGGGGTACCAAGGACAGTTCCATTGTCGATCAATAACCGTCCGGTATCAATCGTGATGTCTCCTACTGCTCCAGCGCCAGAAGTGGCAGAGAGCAGCAGAATTTGTGGGTCAAAAGGGTTGATCGATCCAGTTGCCGTATAGTTACCAGCAAACACTTTATAGAGTTCGTCTCCAATCCCGATCAGTTCTACTGAATCGGTAGCGCGGATGTTGACAGCACCTCCCGCACCATTTCCTACTGTCAGCGTAAACATTTGCGCCCCACCTTCGGCCCGAAAGTTTTGGGCATTAATATCGATGCCTCTACCGTCAATATCTCCGAAAGTCAGCGCATAAATTCGCCCACCGTTGAGGTTGAAATTTCCCCCTCTAATATCGACTTTGCCACCACCTAGTCCACTGGTATTGATCGCTGAGCCGTTGGTTATTTGAATATTACCAAAGTTGGAAATCTTGTCATAGTTTAAACTTAGTCCAAATGGCGTTGACCCCAATCCAACCATCCCCGGACTAGCGACACTACCTAGCAAAATTTGTCCGGTAGATGCAGTGAGTGTTCCCTGATTTAATCCAATATCTCCTCCCACTAGGGCGAGAGTTTGTCCGGGCTGCACTGCTAAGCCAAGGTTATTAAAAATCGGCGGGAGCCCTGGAGGTAACTCTGGTAAACTCAAGGCTGGTGCTGCTGAAGAGTTAATGATTTTTCCCGGATTTTCTCGAAAGTTTAAACCGATAGGTATATTGACATTTAACAGCGGTATTGATTGGGGATTGCTGCTGCTGAATTGATAGCCATTATCGAAAACTACGCTAGCAGCAGAACTTGCTAAAAATGAACCGCGCAAATCTAGCCTCGCATTGGGGCCGAAGACGATTCCTTTGGGATTGAGTAAAAATAAGTTGGCATTCCCTTGCACTCCCAACACACCTAAAATATTAGAAGGGTTGCCACCCGTAACGCGGGTAAAAATATTCGCAATTCCGTTAGGATTGGCAAAATAGGCTCCCCGCCCTTCACGGATATTAAATTCGCGTAAACTGTGAAAGAGGTTAACGCCGCGAGTTGCCCCGCCTTCTATTCTGTCCGAGGGTAAATTATTAATCCTGTCGGGAACTGTTCGCGAACTTTCTGCACCCAAGCTATTATCGGGGATGATTTGGGCGATCGCAGGGACAGGAAACAGCAGTAAGAATGCAAAAAATAGGGCGGAAGATAGGCGGGGCATCTTTTGATTCCTGTTAATTTAGTATGAGGAAAATAGCGACGGGTTAGCTAAAACCTGAAGATTACCTATTGAGGTACGCAAACACCCGTCGGTTTCGGACTGC
>NZ_JAUBPW010000116.1:0-10532 GCF_036700965.1 Microcoleus sp. Pol8_D6
TCATCTTTTTTCACAGTTTTACTAGCTTTTTCATTTTCGCCCTTTTTTCATATATTTGCAAACGTGAGATGCACCCATGAATTGTCAAAAGGCTGGCAGCTCGTTCGTGTAGTCAATTGGACTGGAATTGTCAGTTGCCATTGATTACTACTGTCAAGGGATAGGTGAAATAAAATCTCTGTGAGATTGCCACTGCTATCTTTGGTGAATACAGCTTTTGTCAATATAGAAAGTAGCAGTTCTGATGGTACTAAACGAGTCTCAAGGTGCAAGTATGGTTCTATAGGTGGCAACCCTTTGATAGTATTGGGCGTTGAATTTGCAACAGGAATCATGGCCTCTAGTCCGGGGCGAACTGAACGCACAAACACGCCGTTAGAGGCTGTAACGTATTCGCAGAATACCCCAGTAGCAATGGGAGGCAAGGGAATAGAGGCATGAATGTGGTTAAAAAGTTTTAGCATTAACTTAAACTTTGTGTTGAACAATAAATATTGAGTGCAGTCCCTACATAGAAGTTTTGATTTAGGTAGGGTTAGCAATCAATAGGAGGTGTTGCACTAAAGAGTCAATTGAAGGACTGTACCTCACTTCAACTAAATCTTTAACAGGATAGGTACGCCTTTTTCTCAAGGCTAAACTTTTCAGATGTTCTCTGACATCTTGGGGAAACTTTCGGCTTTTTTGGCTGGATAAGTCAGCATTGAAAGGAGTGGTTATGAAGCTCTGCCAAGCAATATCAATGGTTTGAGTTGAAGCAACAGGTGGAGTATTTTTTTCCCAGCAAATTAAACCGTTTGGATGGATGTTTGGTAAAGGAGTGTGGTAAGCTTTCGACTCTGGGTTGAAAGTAGCAAAATCAGTTGCAAATACCCAATATTGAGTGTTTTGTCCTACAAATACCAAGGCAGTTAGTGGAATAGTAATGGGTTTACTCTCATCAAATTGGAGGTTATATTGGGCAGGAGATATGAATTTTACTACCCAATTTCCTTGAGAGTTAGTTCCCCACCTTATGACTCCTGGGGGCATCCAATCCGTATCAATCGGCTCGTGAGAAAATGCAGTTCTCAAACTGACAGAGGAGAGTAGTTTGTAGTGTTCCTTTGTTCCTTCTCGATAATGGAACAGATATTGTTCTTTGATGAACAGTAATTCAGCATCAATTTCTGCTAGCTGTCGGGGAGCTGTTTGCAGAATTTCACGAAAGACTTCTCCTGACAAATGTTGCATAATAACTTGAAATCGATAGAGGTTATGGAGCTAACCCGATAGGTAAGGTTAGCTCATGCTTGAAAATTAATATTCGTTCGACTGCATTAGGGTAGCAACTCTCCAAGTTTTGTCGGGGTATTCTGGACATTGTGAACTAACTTCCTGATTTTCCAGCCATGCTTTCCTGTCAAAATAATCAATTTTGAAAAAATAGCTTTTACTGTCAAGTTGAATGCTAAGAAAATCTCGTTCTCCGTAGGGGTTGTTGCCAGCTTCAAAGGTGTTAAAATCTCTTAGTAATTGCAGTAACTTTTGTTGCTGTTCGGGAAGAAGAGCTTTTACAGCTTGAGTAATCCGAATTTCACCAATTTTGGTATCTCCTTGACGTAATTGGTCATTAAGACGTGCAATTATTTCGGCTGTTGTTAGAGTTTCAGTCATAATTAAGGCCTCAATTTCCAACAACTACAACCGCACTAGCGGTTGCTGGTTCACTCGTAATTATTCGGATTCAGGGGTAATTCAAATTGACAAGGTGCTTTTGTTCCAGAGTTCAAGAATTTGCTGAAAATGTCGATGGCGGTCAGTAGCAAGCCAGTCAATGACCTGTTGAGCCTGGGTTATTAATTCTTTAGCACTTTGCCATTGTTCTGATAAAAATATCAAGTTTTCGACTGTCCATTCTCCAAATTGATACTCGTGTTGAGCGCAGCCGTCAAGCCAAATATTACCCGTTGAGTAATTGAGGAAACTCAGTACAATTGGCATCCCTTTTACGGGAAATTCAGCCAGAGAGCCAAACTGTTGGAATTGCTGATGATTGATCCTATCTGGTGGTAGAATCTGAGAAAATGAAACTTCAAATTCTTGTTCATACCAATCTTTCATCTCATTTTCAGTTAGCCAATTTAGTCCTTCAGAACTTAGAGACAGCAGGATTTGCCATTCAGGAGCTAAGGAATCAATATCTTCATAGCTCAACCAATCCAACCCCCAAGACTCAATCAGGAGTTGGTCGAGGCGTTCTTCTTGTGCTATTTCTAATTGCCAGGGGCTGATCGGGATAAGTTCTGTTTCGTCAAGAAGACGGAAGAATTCTAATTCGCGGGGGCTATGATTATCAGGAGTATCCGAGTAAATAGAACTGGTACTGGTAGCAAATTCAGTTGAAAAAAAGTGCTGGTAAAGATTGAGAAGTTGAGCGCTATTGAGCGTTTGTCTGAGAAATTCAATCGCTTCAAGTGGCTTAGTTACTGGGTAGGAGTGTCGCAAAGCGGCAATGGCTTGCGACACAGACAAAATAGTTGCAGGCATTAAAAATTAAGAGGAATTTGGAGACAAGCAATAGCTGGCGCAAGTTGGAGTTTTTTGAGAGTGTCTCTAAATCGCTGTAGTTCTTGCTCACCCAGAGCGATCGCGTCAGAGAGTTCTTGAGCCCGACTTGCCAAGGTTAGCGGAGTAACACAACCGCTGATAGAGTCGCATTGCAGAGCCCAAGTGAGTTGGACAGCTTGATTCGGTTCTTCCGGTGCTGCGACAAGTGAGGGGAGTGGGGAATGGGGAGTGAGCAGTACGCATAGTTCTTTTTTCCAATCTTCTTCTACACCCTTTGTCTTGGCTTGTTTGATGATTTTAATGGGTTGACCTGTTTTTCGTTCAATTGTAGCGGAGCTTAATTCAGGGAAGTAAGGAAGTAGGACTTCTAGCAATTTTTCATCATTTGCAGTAATTTCGTTGGGCAGTTCGATTTGCCTGCCTTCATATTCTATTAGACTCATTGTTACCTCTTTAAAACAGGGGGATTTGTACTCCAGCTTCACCTTTGTTGACGGGGTGGTTAGCAGGATTTTGAAGATTTGGTTTGGCTTTTTTCCGGGGTTGACCAACAGAAGAACGAATTTGAGCGCTCACTTTTCGGTTAGGTAGGTTAGAGGCTAACCGCTGGAGCAATTCTTGTAAATGGTTTGGCCAAGCTCCAATCGAGTTTTCTCTAACTTGTACTAATAGTGGTAAGTCGTCATGGCTCGTTGCTGTAATTTCTACGATTCGCCCTTCTGGATGCCCATCGTCTGGTCGCATAACAATGTGGATTTTGATTGTACAAAAATTGAATTCATAAGGTTCTGATTCTCCTTCATCAAGTAAGTCAGGACTCTGTGAAGTGTTCTCAGTTTTGTTGATGGTTTCACCCACTTTTTGAGTAGCTGAAAGTGGAATATCCTCTCCAGTTGGTTCGGAATTTGGTTCTATTTGGGTCATGGCTGGATTCGCAGTACAAGCAAGTGCAGCTTATTCTCAAAAATTGCCGCGATCGCGGCCTTGCTTTTAACGATCTATTTTTTGTAAAGTTTTAACGGTAAGCGTGTTTCCCAAGAAATTTCTTAATTAATTCCCATTAATTATCTGTCCGACAAGATGCGGTCGCACTTGTCTCTATTGATTCTTTGATTGTAATTGCTCAACCCCCTTGACAATAAGACGAGATAGACATTAGATAAAGGAATGGAAAAACTACCCGGCTTAAAGCAACTATTGAACGAGGCAAAAGAAGCCTTGATAGTAGAGCTATGGCAAGAAATCCAAAAACTCAGCGCAACATTAGCCACCTACGAACCTTGCGCCAGAGCCATCTCCCAAAAAAACTCTTCAAAATTCCGAAGTATTGATAGAGAAGGAATATCTATTGCGCTCGCAAGCTATATTACTATTAGCCACATCTACGATTGCACAGCTATCAATCAGAGCATATTTACTTATGCAATTGTAACTATCCGTACAAATGCGATCGCTCTAGAGCGTCAATCAATACTATGATAAAAAGTTGTAGTTAGTAGAGAATCAGTAAAATATATAAAAAATTCTCCCAGCTATCAGTAGGTTCTGTCGCTGGGAGAAATCGCTGGAAAGTCGGTTTATTCAACTAACGCAGGTATCTCGATTAATTCGATTTCAAACCTTCGCTGCATTCGCCGTTATTCTTTAGGCACAGTAGGCTTTGGTTGCATGTCAAAAATAATCACAAATGTGCGCGTTTTCACTAATCGCTGCAAAACCCGTAGATGATCATCTGCATCGTTTCTCTTACGAAATCGTGCCACAATAACACGCTGACAATTAGGAAGCAGACTAATGATACACCACGGGTGCAATTTTTCAGAGTAGGTCATTTTAGTACCTCAGCAGTAAAAGTAACAGATTGTGCTCTTGTTTCATTGCTTGCCAAGACAGTAATTGAATAATCTTGTCAAAGACAGGTCACGGTGACATTGATATTTGACGAGGTTTGTGCTAAGACAAGCTCAAATTATCTTTTGATGCTGAAAAAGCTTGGTGTATGTATAGCAGCCACCAAAACTGTTGGAACAAGTCAGCAGTATATGATTGCGACAACGTATACAGTCGTTGCCCTGAACAGTCTTTCCGTTATACCCGCCACTATTAATCCAGGCTATTATCTTCACAATGCGGACACAGGAAAGCCACCAATGCCTCTGGGATTTCCTCAAAGTGTTCCAGCAGAAAATCCATTAAAGCCAAATGACGCAAATCGACAGCAGTAGGAAATCTGCGATTTTTCCCCTTTCTAAACCAACCCCGCACTGTAGAATCAGAACGAGAACAAATAAAAGCAATTTCCTCATAACTCACTCCCCACTTTGCATAAAACTGCCTCGGTGTCATTCCGAATTGGCATTGACTGTAAACTGCAATCAAATTGCGTTCTCTATCTGTCAAAGTCGGCTGCTTTTTTATCATCCTCAAACTTCTCCAAATCTTCCTCCCAGGCAGTATCAAACTGACACCACGTTGCACTTTTGGAATCAGGAGTAAGGCAAATTATGTAGCACCACATCCAACAGCATTGACACTGTTCGTAATTGTAAAATTTGCCGATAACCATTCCTCTGTCAGCTTCTTCGCTAACACCCGTCCAGCGCACTATCTCGCCGCACTTAAAGCGCGGGAGATGAATTTTGGCAAAGTTTACAGGAAATTCAATTGCAGGCGGCATATCCTTCAACTGTTTTAGTGGCAGGGTCGAAATCAAATCTCGCTTTCCTTTTGAGATTGACATGAGTTCTTAACTGTGCATCGACTGCAACAGATTTGTTTTGATAGGTTTTTAGGCCAATTTCTTGATAAAGAAATTGCAGCGCGATATTTCCTTAAATCAATCAATTGGAATCTATATTTGACGAACTATTCTCAAAGCCCAACTCTGGCTAGGCTATCAGTTTTTTGAGATACCGCCCAATCGCGTTGATGTCAAGTCCCGTTGCAGCCGACTTGTATAGTAAAGATGTAGTTGCTTTCGTCAGCGAGGTGCGATGATGGACAAACGTCTCCAAATCGAACCACACCGGGAAGTAGAAGAATTATTGGAGAATATTGATGACTTGTTCTTCAGGCTCTAACTGGCCGCAAAAAAGGTTGCAGGTAGAATCAAACAATAGTATAATTAGATTAGTAAATAATAATTTTATTGGTAGCGCGGTGTTATGAACGCCCAAAAACCTGTTACTTTCAGAGACCTCATAGACGCGATCGCTACCTTGCCGGTTATCAACTTTCCCGAGAATTCGAGTCAGTTGAATAGCAATAAGCGGGAGGTGAGTTGCAACAAGCGCCTCCGATTGCCCAGAAAGCGATTGAGCCGGATTTGGTTGACCATCAAAGAATAGAAGCCAGTTAGCCTACTTGACGTAAACCCCCTTTCGTCCAATAATGAAGGAATTTACGCTAAGAGGGCTGCGCCGTGAAGGTTCAAGGGAATGGGCGCGCTAAGATTTTGACGCCTGCAGAAATTGATCGACTGTTTGACCGGGGTTTTATTACAGCAAGGGACAGGCTTTTGTTTGCTGTAACTTTTTACTGCGCCTGCCGCATTTCAGAGGCGTTAGCTTTAACAACTCACGACATTGTTGGGGGGTCAGTTACGTTGCGGAAAGCGACGACAAAGGGGAAATCAGCAACGCGAACGCTGCCGCTCCATCCTATGCTGGCTAAGTATTTAAAGGCTTACAATCCAGATGTGGGTTTTTTGTTCCCGGGGCGAGACAATACGAAGCCTTTGACTCGCGCCGCATCGGATGTGATTTTTAAAGAAGCTTGCAAGCGGGTAAGAATTAAGGGGGCTTCAACACATTCGATGCGGCGGACGGCGCTGACTAATTTGAGCAATGCGGGGGTGCCGCTGCGGGTGATTATGGAGATTTCGGGACACAAAAATTTGTCGAGTCTCCAGCGCTATTTGGAGGTACAGCCGGAACAGCTTGTCAAGGCGATTGGGCTCTTGAAGTAAGGCGACAGAGCTCAATATTTTCCTGTCCTTTAATATTACGGCAGTTTATAGATATTCCGAAACCGACAGCATTCAGCATCAAACAGCAATTTAACCGTTCCCGTTCCGCTATTCCGTCCTTTCAATCCAATAATTTCAGCCGTTCCCCCATCAGGAGAATCAGGATTGTAATAATCGTCCCTGTAAACTCCAAGCACAACATCCGCATCCTGTTCAATTCCACCAGAGCCACGCAAATCCGATAAACTTGGACGTTTATTTGTGCGAGTCTCTACCCCTCGATTGAGCTGGGAAAGCAGCACAACTGGCGTGTCAACCTCGCGAGCCAAAATCTTCATCTGCCGCGTAATTTCGCTGATTTTATTGACAAAATTTTCATCGGCTGAATTCACCATCAATTGCAGGTAATCAACAATTACCAAACCCAAGGGGCCGCGCTCGCAAACAAACTCCCTAACTCTCGAACGAATCTCTAGGGGAGATGGTTCCAAACTTTCATCTATCCAAAAATCAGCATCGCTAACTTTCCCCAAAGCCGAAGCTAGCACTTCGTACTTACCAGCTAGGTTAACTTGCCTAATATCTTTCACAGACACCCCACTCTCAAGTGCCATTAACCGCGCTGCCAAGTCCCGACCCGGCATTTCCATCGAAAACATCAAAACCCGACCGTTCCTGGGGAGGGAAGCAATGTTGTACCCAAGCGCGCAAGCCAAAGCTGTTTTGCCGCTGCCGGGGCGACCTCCTATGACAATCAATTCGCCTCGGTAAAATCCCCCTCCTAATAGGTCGTCGAGGTCATAAAACCCCGTGCTGATTCCAGGACAGTAGTTAGCAGTCTCCAAGCGCTGTTCCTCAATTTCATCTAGATATCGCCAAAGTTCGTGGCAGTATTCCGAAAGAGGCCGAATAGCTTTCTGTCGCTCTTCTTTGTACTTATTGAGGACAAAAATCTTTTGCTCGGCTTCATTTAGTATGGCATCCAATTCGGTGGAAGTTTCGTAGCCAAGCTGCACCAGGTCATTACCAATTTTGATGAGTTCGCGCCGGACAAACTTGTCCACGACTAGCAAGGCATATTGGTCGATGTTGACGGCTGAAACAGTTCGGTCTACCAGCATTACCAGTTTGGTTTGACCCCCTACTACTTCCAGCAAGTTGTGGTCGTCGAGGAAAGTGGTGACGTTCATCAAGTCTGTGGGCTGCTCTTTAGAGTGCAGCGCTAAAGCGGCCCGATAAATGTGTTGGTGGACTGTAATTGCTAATGCTTCGGGACGCAGAATATTTGCGACTCGGTTAATGGCGATTGGATCAATCAGAATTCCGCCTAAAATTGCTTCCTCGGCATCAATGTTAGTCGGCATAATTTTGTCAACAAAACTGACTCCCATATCTGGTACTCTCCTTTGAGATTGTTGTTACTTGAACTGTGTTGTTTGTTAGTTGCCTACAGGATTGTCAGCTGTCTACAGGAATTGAATAATCAGTGTTTCCACAGCTAGGTCTCATAGCTAAGTAGTAGACAATTTGTTCAAAATTTGTTTGAGTTGCTGAGGAAATCGATGCATCCACTGCAAGTAAATTTGCTGCTGAATACCTAGCGCTGCAAAAGCTTCTTTGCCTAGTTCCTGGAACTGTTCGCATAACGTTCGGTGAGTTTCTAATGGCATATAATGAGGGTCAACATAATCCTCAGTTATTCTTGTTGTCTGTGCAGAAGAAGAATCTTTTGGAGTTGGAGAAGAGCCTGTTGAAGCTGGAGAGGAAACAACATTTGTTGGGTTCGAGTTTTGAAAACCGTTAGTTTTCTCCCACCAGCGACCGCGCAAACAATCAACGACCCACCCTGAAGGGTTGGATATTTGCTTTGTTTGGCTTCGGACTTGCAGCAAGTTTATGGCGGCTTGAATTTCGTTTAAGCTGTGCTGGAGCACACAAATTTTTAATTCGGGATTCATGCCTCCTGTGGCAATTGCAACCGCTTCGACAATTTCCGTTGCATCGGGATTGGCAATTGCAACCGCTTCGACAATTTCCGTTGCATCGGGATTGGCAATTGCAACCGCTTCGATAATTTCCGTTGTCTCGGAATTGGCAATGGGAACAGCTTTGACAATCTCAGTCGCATCGGGGTTGGCAATTACAACCGCTTCGATAATCTCAGTCGCATCAGGATTAGTAATTGGAACGGCTTTGACAATCTCAGTTGTCTCGGAATTGGCAATTGGAACGGCTTTGACAATCTCAGTCGCATCAGGATTAGTAATTGGAACGGCTTTGACAATCTCAGTCGCATCGGGGTTAGCAATTGCAACCGCTTCGACAATTTCAGGAACTTGGGGAGTAACGGGCGAAGATATTTCAGGACTTAACGGAACAGCTTTATTGGTAGGTATTGGTGATTGGGCGGCAGAGATTGTTGGATTGTCGAGGCTGTTGAGTTCTGTCAGCAGTTTTTGCGGGGGTTTAGAGGTCAAACCTCTTTGTTCTGGAGTGCAAGGCATTGCCACATCGACTGTCTGACTGTTATCTGAATTAATAGTCAGACATTCAGCGGTTGGGGCGGAACATTTATTTTCACTAGGGGTTTTTAGTTCTTGTTCTGAATTTTTATTTAATTCAGTGCTTTTAGATTTGAGCCCAGTTACAAGCTGTGGTTTTTTATCTGGTAATGTTAAATTTTCTTCCTCTTTAGAAAAATTTAAAAAAACAGCAGCAACATTTTCAGTGCTTTGCTGTTCTTTTTTATCCTCTGTAAAGAGTACGGCACCATCAGGGTTTGAACCCCCTGTTTGCTCAATTTTTGGCTGGTTCAGTCGATTTTTTGACTGCTTGCTCAGTTTTTGGAATTTTGAATTGGTGTGAGTGAAGGGACGAACGTCGCCCAAGTGCTGCACTGCTATGCGGAAAATGCCACGCCCGTAGTTTTTGAGAATTTTGACCAAGCCGAGTTTTTCGAGCTGTCTGAGGGCTGCCCGCCTGGTGTTAGGGCTATAGGGCTTGCCGTTTCGGACTCTTGTGGCTCGTTTTTCGCCCAAGGGGATGCAATTGATGTCGATTTCCTCTGGTTTGCCACCGATGCAGGTTCTGTACAGGTAGAGGGCGAGTTTGAGGGCGCTGGGGGTAGCGCCTTCTAGTATGTCGGCTAGGGCTTCGTAAACTGCGGCGTGTCGGGCGAATGGCGGTTTGTGCCAGGTAGTTGTATCTGCAACCATTTTTTTTTCCGAGGTAAAAATGAGCGTAAATGTCCCTTCATGTGACTGTGACAGCCGCAAGGTTTGCCAGAGCGGTTGTTGTGAATTTGACCGCGGGCTATTGAGCGCGAATGCAGCGCTCGCTGCACTCAACAGGATTTCGGGTTGGTTTTAACAACCAGGTGTGGTAGCGCCGGAACCCAATTCCTAGCGCCGTCGCTTGAACTATCGGCAAACTTTAGCGAAGCGGTTTTAAGGTCTTGTACTTTTGCGATCGCTTTTTTGTAGCGATGCAGTTGTCCTAAATCCAGCAGTGTTGAGACTGACCGCCCTGCTAAAAGATGAGAAAGGGTGCGCGACTATTTTTTCAATCCTGCCAGACCAGCCGATACGGGATTTGGTGGCGAATCAGTCTAATAAGACTGATCAGAGTTGTTCTAAAGGCTGAAAACTTTACGTAGCAAGAGTTTCAAAAATGACTTGTCGCGGCATTCTAGAGGTTTTGTCGCGGCATTCTAGAGGTTTTGTCGCGGCATTCTAGAGGTTTTGTTCTAACGGTCAAACTTATATGGGGTATGGATTTGAGAGCGATTTTAAATACCTATTTTTTTTAGAACAAGTTTCAGAACAGTCGGAGCATCTTTTGCCGAAAAAAAAACCAGCCGGGAAAGGGTTGGTTTGTAGCGTCGCTTTGGTGAGAGCAGGTTGGATGAAGCCTATCTTAAATGTCGCAAGAGGACTCTGGTTATACCAATTCTCCAAAATTATGCTACAGTATTTAGTGCCGATAGAATATAATCCCATCCCGTGATAGATGCGAT
>NZ_JAUBPW010000117.1:0-10500 GCF_036700965.1 Microcoleus sp. Pol8_D6
AGTTCGCACAATTCACATCAGGGGCGGTAACACGGATTCCCCGATCGCCCAAGAGAAAGTGCGGGAAGTGCGATCGCTCTTAGTTGCCGGAATCCCCCCTGCCGAAATTGCCGCAATGTTGAAAAAACCTATTTAACCGCGGGTAGTCGAGCGCGCAGCTCGCTTATTTGTTGCTGTTGTTCTTGGACGGCCCGTACAAGGCAAGCAACAATGCAACTGTAATCAATTCCATAAAGCTCTCCCTCCGATTGGGTGACATCTACAGCCTCTGGCAAAACTTTTCGCACGTCTTGCGCCACAAATCCAATTTTGCTTAGAGAATTTTTTCCAAGCTTTATCTTTTTCGTTTTCTCTTCAAATTCCTCGCACTCGTAGTGCCGATATTTCTGCGGGGATAAAGCTAAAATTTCCGCTAGTCCAGGGCTGGGTGAAAAATTTTGTTTGAGCCTGCGATCCGATGTTTGGATGTAAGCTCCCGTTATATCAATTCGGGCTACTCTGTGGGAAAGAGTAGGAAATGCAACTGCGTTGCCACCCATTCTGAAAAAATTAAAAGCATCGCCGCCACCTAATCCTGCATAATTACAAATTTCCGCAATTCCTTGCCCCGGCTGTACGGAGTTCCAGCCGAATGCGATAGAATTCCCAGCCGTATTAGCAATAGGTAAAGCTGATCCAAAATAGAGGGGAACGCCTTCGTGGAAAATTCGATAAGAAGCGCCTGCCATCGACCAGCCACCTATTCTCAGCTCGTTATTGGTGTCTATCCCAAAGTGGACACCATAAATTCCTGGGCGGTGGAAGGAGATAAAAGCGGCAGAAGAAGTGTTTGCAGACCTTACTTCAAATCCGCAATTATTGGCGATAGCAGTAAAGAGTCCTTCGCTATCACCAAAAGCTTTTACAGTAGGAGAAAAAACTTGCACGTGACTAGCAGGATTGAAATTCCCATCATTCCACACCCGCCGCCAAGGATGCCAAACCCCGTACGTTACTGTTCGGAAGTAAAATTCATTGTTAATAGTATTCTGGCATCCCGCCTGCATTCCCCATTGATTTGTGGGGTTTCCGTGGCGAGACTGAAATCCATTAATATGCTCAGTCCCAAAAGGAAAAGTGCCTCCTCCTCCGTAACAATCCAGAAATCCCGAAGTGTAAAAAACACTATCTATATTTACACTAGCACCCATAGCTTTGTGCCAGTTTTCGCCAAAAACAATACGGCTGCTATCAATTCCGTCAACATTTTCTGCGTCGATCGCTTTAGCATTTATTCCTAAATACCGAGCATCCCCTTCCGATGGTAATAAATATTGAGGATGTGGGTCTGGCGCATTTACGTGTGCTGCATCCGCTGCCTGAAATTCTGCATCACGAGTAATTGTGCCTGGAAGTTCTGCATCGGTAATAGCTGTCGATTTTAGTCTGTACTGACCATGTGGGTCTGGCGCATTTACGTGTGCTGCATCCGCTGCCTGAAATTCTGCATCACGGGCGATCGGCTGGGGTATTTGCGGCTCGGTGATGGGATTGTGTAAAGGCATCAGATAATCACCAACTCGGTGACATTTACAGTGGTTGGGCTGTTTGTGCTTCGCATCACCGCCGGCCCTTGCCACGGTGCAGCCGATGAATCTTCAAAGTATCCCCCCGGCAATAATTCCGCAGTAAATGCAGTGGGGGAAATAGTTGTGCCGTAAGCAAATAGCGCGTTAGCTGTTCCGTCATTGTAGATAGTAAGGCCGCGTCTATTTTTGGCTGCACTTCGATCCGATACAATCGTAGTCGTTGCAGTTGTTAGCGCGAATTCTGCTACAGTCCCTGCGTTAGAAAATTGTGTTAGCTGCTGTTGTTGCTGTTGGCTTGGATTAAATAAAGTCATGTTTTAAAAATTATCAATTGCATTTTTTAATTGGGCATCCGAAACTTCAATATAGCGCCCCAGTGAAGCCAGACTCCTGTGACCCGTTAGGCGCTGTATCAGCTTAATATCGCACCCTTGCTCATTCAATCGGGTAACAAAACCTCGCCTCGCCGAGTAAAGGGAAAATCCTTGATTTTCTAGCCCAGCCTTCTTAACAGCTCGCCTAAAAGCCTTATCCACGGATTGCCGACTTAGATGTTTGTCAGCCCTATAGAGCGAGGGAAACAAAAAACCTGATTCAGGCGGTTGGTAAGCGCTCAGCATTAATCTAAGCGCCCTGTGAATATTTACCTCGCGAGTTTGCCTGTCTTTGCGGTTGGAGCCCGGATAAATCACTTTGTCACGGGGAAGTCGCGCTTCAACATCTTGGTAGATATGATTAACATCTATTTTGAGGATCGCGTCCGGTCTTTCCCCAGTGTACCAAGAAATCCCTAAAAATAATTTATATAAATCGGTAGTAAATTGGTTGCTGATTTGATTAAAAGTCAGTTGACATAAAGGTGTCGCTTGTCCAAATCTTATAATTTTCACGGTTGCTGTTCTTGCGTGAATATGTGGTAATCAGCAACTAACTTGCTGCTTTTTCTAGCATAGCAGTCAAAACCGTTGATTTCCGGCTCTTCGTTTGTCTTAAACATTTGCTCTTTTATCTAAAAGAGCAACTTCTTAAGAATTTAGAAGCCTACCAGCGAGCATTGTAATCTTACTTAAACTTGAGAAGTAAGAATTATTTTAAGTAATTTATTATGGCGGATCATATTTCGGGTTCCGGTGCTTCGGTTTCGGGAACTTCTCACGCCAATCCTACTGGCTCGGCAAGTAAAGAGCGGTATGTATACGGAATTCTCGCATTGCTGGAGCAAGAGGAAAATAACTTAACGCGAGTTGCTGAAAGAACCGACCGAATTACGATCACCGTCAATCTATCCACTAAAACGGCGGCGATTGACTTACTGCTAAACGTAACTGCAAGTAACGCAGTAGGTGGCAGCACAAGTTACAACGCAACTCATTACCTCACTGGTAGCACATTTACCAGTGGCACTGGTGGCAGCAGCGCTCCTAACCTTGCTCAAGCGGCAATGGAAGCTGTCATCGATTTGAAGCTTATAGAGCTCGATAAAACCCGCAACCCTAACAACATAAATGCAATTACCCGCTGCACTCACATACTCGCAGCCAGCGGCGGCACCAATGCAACATTCAGCGCTTTGATTGAATTCCCTATAGAAGTAATTAGCTTGCCCGGTGGCGGCAGCGTAATAGAAGGCAAGGTCTATTTAACCTAATGGCTGAAAATCAACTTGAGAATACCAGAAGTTTCCGGCGGAGTATCACAAGCGCCGATGGTACAGGGGTTATTGAAATATTGAATTGCGCGAGTGTTTTTGCTGAATATGATCCGCTTAGTATTTCCTACTACTTGGGCAAAAGTTTTTATTTGGAAGCGTTAAGCGGTGCGATTTACTTGCCATCATACCAACAAGCACCTTTCCCGGAAATATTTCCTGAAATGAATTCAGCGGAAAAAATTGCTGCAATGCTTGCTGTTGAGGAGGATTATCCGTTTGTGGGGTTAAGATTCCACGCGCGGAAAGGGAGCGGTGCATGGTCAGTTTTGGCAACAGCGAGATTGCAAAATAAGGGGAGGGAAACAACAATACCTTTCGTAATCCCCTATTTAACAATCAATCAATTAAAGTTATTAAGTCCTGACGACAGTTTGGGAATTTCTATTATTAATTATGGACACGGCGTCTTAGGACTCGGCGACTACATAAATCTAGAAGGCGATTACCGATTCAATATTGACCTAATTGCCAAGCCACAAGTAAGGACGATCGGCGCTGGTTTGCCCTACGGAATCGAAATCCCAGAGGGATCACCTATACAATTCCGATCGGCAAATCAAAACCGAGCTATCCTCTACGCCACGAACACTGGCGATAAAGATATTTGGATTGCTGGAAATTCTAGTGTTGCGGTAGGTACCGGGATTTATTTAGCTCGCAACGGCGGCGGCAACCTGACCGAGCAAACGTTGAGCGGGGAACTGTGGGCAATCGCCGATGGCGGCACCTCTCGAATTTCCGGAGTCGAGGCGAGCTATGTCTAGGGTTAGTCGCACATCGGGGCGATCGCCAAGCGCCACAAGGGGCTCGAATGCAATAAATCTGGGCAAAGATAGTAGCGGCCCAGAGATGGGGCGGAAAGCACAGCCATCAGTATCGAGTGGAGGTATTGGAGTTACTCAAGAAGTCGGAAATATTGGCGGCGTTAGTGTGACGGGCGGTGTTGGCGTTGAAATTAGCCCGATCGGTCTAGATGTTAGCGGCGATCCTTCAAAAGGTACTGTTTCGATTGCCGGTAGCGCTGAGATTCCCGGCGGACTTTTAGGCTTGAGTGGTGGAGCCACTATTGATGTAAATACCGGAGAAATTAGAGGAGGAAGTATTGGAGGGGAGATTGGAGGACTAGGAATTAATCTTTCTTCAAATGATGGGAATGTAGGCGTTGAATTTACCTTGCAAATTCCTTTTACTCCAATTGAGTTAAGCCTTGGATTGGAGTTTCCAGCACCAACACCAACACCAACACCAACACCAACCCCAACACCAACACCCGCGCCAACGCCAACTCCAGCACCAACGCCTTATACGCCAGGACTTGCTAATGCAGGAGTATTTACAGTCACTAAATCGTGCAAAGATGATGATATGTTTTTGGCGGCGTATCACGGAAATTGGAATAACAAAGGTGAATTAATCAATCAATTCATAGCGTGGACGCTGTCTCCGATAGAACAAGCGGTGGAGACATATTTAATATTGCGTCGGCGGGAAACTTATAATCCTCATTATTATGCTAATCCGGCGGGGCCAGGCCTGTACAATGTAGTGCCGCAAGGGATTTATACAGATCTCACGGCTGCCGATATCAAAGAGTGTGAAAGATGGAGCTATCCAGGTGGCTATTTTCAAAATGGTGTAGAAACTATTGAATATTTAAATTATTGTGGCAACTGGCACTGGCAAAAATCTAAAAATATAATCGGCCACTCTTTGATTAATAGTACATCCAACACTTTTACGCTTGGCAAGTACGATGCTCACGTAAAATATAAAATAAATTATAAGCGAAAAAAATATTACCACAAAGATACAAGTAGAGGAATTAATCCCTGGTATGGCTCTCCTTATGATTACAGTATAGAAATATTAGAAATATTTCCAGCTCCCCCTTGTCCAGGTGGGTACATTCCTTCTCCTGCACCTTCTCCTGCACCTTCTCCTGCCCCTTTTCCAAACCCACCACCAAGAAGGAAAGAGATGGATACCTGTTGTCAAGAAAACCTTAAATTTTTAAGATTAATTTATACAAGACTAGGGCTTGCCAGATTTCCCGGCAAATTACCTTCAACTATTATTCAAGAAATCCCAAAAGAAGGAGAACAGCCCGCAGAACCGCCACAAGTGCCGATTGTAGATTTAGTAAGTTTACTCGACTGGCAATTTAGGCGCGATGATGAACGCTGGGGGCAGTGGGAAATACAAATAAATGTCAAGGATGCCGACCTCACGAAAGAAGGCGATCAAGGCAAACAAATTAAATTTCCTAATTTAGCGGAATCAATTGCTGAACTGGAAGGACAAATGTTAAGTGTGATGGCTAACGTCGATGCACTTGTTGCCATAACAACTAAAAATTTAGTTGAATCTGGAATGGGTCGGCAAGAAGCCATTAAAGGGTACTTAGCTGCAAAAGCTATCATTAAATACATGGCTTTTAAAAGCACGGAAATTGATGTACCTGTGCCAATGAGTTTTACCGCTGGAGCTGAATCAATTAGCGCTTTAGTACAAGAGTCTGAAGGACACATTAAAGGAACTGATTACGTAGAAAAAGAAACTTTACGCGATATTTTCCTTGATTTGTTGCAAGCAGCAGCCGTGACTCGGGCGGTGCATTGGCAAAAAATAGATTCTAAGAATGATACAAAATCTCAACTTTTGAATCTATTAAAAAGCACTGTTGATTTAGCTGGACTGGTGGCTAGTGGCGGACCTGAAAAAACAAGTGATGGAGAAGAAAAGAAATTTGACCCTGCACAAAACTTTGAGGACTTTATCGACTCCGTAGAAAATGGATTTCGCAATACTACGGGGATTACTGATATCCAAAATCCCTACGGAAAAACACCCGATCGCCGTCCTCGCATTCGACAAATTGGAGACAACATTTCACAAGCTGGAGGTGACAATTAATGGCTACTACGGCACCAACTCCCAAAATTGGGATGATTTTGCGCGAACTTGCGTCGCGAAAATTTCGGGAATCTTCTACAGGCGGTAATTTAATCCGAACTTGGTCGGCAAGCGCAACAACTACAAGCTCCGGCGGTGGTGGTTTGCTAGAGACAATTTTTAATGGAGCTTTGAGATTTGGTAACTTTTTAATTTCTGGAATTACCAGTTTAATTTCGTTTAGTTTTACAAAATTGTGGAGCTGGATAGTATCCGGCGTGCAATTTATTTATAACTTTGACTGGAATATTAGCGATACCGCCATAAACAAGCAAATTGAAGGATTATGGAATTCCTTTGGCGGTATTTTGGGCGGTGCGGTTGGAAGAACGATCGGTTGGATTGGTTGCGGATTAGTGCCGGCTGCAACGGTTTTTAGTTTCAATCAGTCGATGGGAGCGTATTTATTAAAGGAAGTAGGAGAGCAAGCCCTGGACGAAATGCTAGACGCTGCGAGCGAAGTTATCAACGCCGGCTTTCGCATGAGTGCTCAGGCAACTTTTCTATGGCTTTACAAAGATGTGCGGCGCGCGCTCAAAGACCCCAATAATCTTTTTGGCAAGGGATTGCGGACCGTCATGGGGGAAGAAACTGTCAAAAATTGGGGAACTGGGGAAAGCTGGACGATCGGCAAAGCGGTAGAGAAAAAAATTGAATCTATTCCCAACGTTTTCTGGCAGAACTTTACAGGAGAGATGCTAGAGGAAGGGTCGGAAGCTTGTATTGAAGCGGGTTTTGCTGTTGCGGGCGGGATTGATGCTTGGCTCGCGCAACAGGCAATGCAGCAAAATTCTGTGCTGGGGAGCGATCGCACCGTGGAAATTATTCCAGACCGCAGCGCACCGGAAGAGCGGATTATTTTAAGCGGGCCTGAAGCCGTATTGCGGCCAACAATCGTCAACGTGATGGCTACTCATCAAATGCTCGGCAACCGGGATGTGGGGGTACTTGTTAACGGTAATCCGGTAGACGACACAATCAGACCGGGAACTCAAGAGCGGCGGTTAATGATTGAATTTAAAGAAAAAACAACGCCACCGTGGGTGATGCCGACTGGAAAAAGAGCGCGCCGACGACAGATTACCGTTTTTGATGTCAAACGCGGTCTAACTTGGGAAGAAATAAAATTAGCAGCTAAACAGTACACCAGCGGCCAGCGTCTGGTTAACGCCCAACTCAACAACGGGCACCAAATGCAGTGTTACGGCAGCACGGAAAACGAGGGACTGCAAAAAATCAAAGAACTGCTCAAACTCTCTACAGCCGAACTTTTGCCAAACGGCGTCCGCGATTCGGGTTACGTAGACCCGACGACAACGCGGCGCGAATTGCCCTACCTTGTTTACCCCTCTAAGGCCGTGCTGGTTTGGAAAAAGCGATCACCTGACTTGGACGGCAGGGAAGACATTAACGGCCGAATGTGGACAGAAGAGCGAATTGCATTTGATTTGTGGCCCGAAAGCGAACCCGCTAATATGCCGCTTTTAGGGTAAAGAATTTTGAGTTAACAAATACTCTCGCTCTTTTTCAAGCTGTAATCGCACTTGAGTGATATTCGAGTTAGTTTCGCGCGCTAATCGTTCCAGCAAACGGCCGCGAGGTCGGTAACTGTAAGGTTTTCCCCAGCGCCTGTTTTTACGGGTTAAAGCTTTTCGGCTGCGCGTGCTCAACTTTGGGTAAAGGATTAAGTTCATGTTACAAATATTTACATTTGGGCAAGTTGACCATAAGTGCTACGGATCAACCCTAGGGTTGAGCATAACACCCTGCTAGTTGAAACCTTTTTCCAGTGGGCGTTTTAGCTGTTGACATCTTTGGGCTGAGTTTACTAAGGTGAAAAAACAAAACACAGCTCTGTTTAGAGAAATTTATGTCTATTACCGTTACTCAATTGGCAGCCAATTTGCCAGCTGGCGTTACTCTCGATCCTACTGCTTATCCCGGCACGGCCCAAGCAATTCGCGTAATTGTAGACCTGCTTGACGCATTCAACGAAACTCAAGCGGCTTTTAACGCAACTGCACCCGCTGGCACAGACGTACTATCCCTTGCAGTCGGTCAAGGGAACGAACAAACAATTTTTTGGCCACCCGGACAAACTACTACCACTGAAACCGTGCGCCCAAAAACTTACACCTTAACTAGCTTTCAGCGCAGCACAGTGTCTGACGTGTACCCTGTTGTAGGTTAATTTTTACTACCCGCTCTTAGGGTAGCAGCAAGTTATTTTCAATCATTAAAATTCACCCAAAAAACCAATAATGGCAGTTACTAATATTTACGGTCAACGCAACTTGCGGGCCGTTTCAATGCCCGTAGGCGGTGTTAATGCGTTTTACGTTTTTAAAACAAACGTAGACGCGAGCGAAGTTACAGATTTAGGACAGGTTGACGCGGCAACATTAACAGCGGGCGGGCCTGCCGCTCCTATTTTTGTCGGCACGGGCAAAAATGGCCGCCCTCGTCCAGCGCGGTTAAAAAAGAAAAAAGAAGGCATTACATCCCTAGTTAGCACCGCTAATATGGCGACTGCAATTGCTACTAGAAAATGGCAAGTTGTTAAGCGGGCAGTCTATCAAGGCAGAATTGCTCAAAAATCCGCAGCTTTTGGAACCCCCATTGCTGGCGGTGAAGCGGCAAAAGGCTCGATGTTAGTCGTTGTCACGACATCCGGGCTCAATTGGGCCTGGCGAATGCCCGCCCAACAGTTCAACAAAATCACAACGGCGGAAGCCACTGCCTTGGGAATCACTATTCCTAACACCGATTTAGAATTTCGCAGTTTGTTAGTTCGTGCTGATTTACCGCGCCCGGGACGCGCTTTTAGAAGCCTTTCGACAACCGACGGTACGCTGCGGATTGAAACTTTTATCGGCGATAGCGCTACTTTGCCTGCTGGTTGGTCTGGCATTGGCGAAGCTCGTAAATTCAGCCTTGATTAAAACAATATGCTGCTACTACCGCACCATCACGAGTTTGCGGAAACGCTTGCTAACTTGCCGTTTTTTTACCAAAATGCGGCAAGTAAAACTTGCGAAACTATGCACCTTATCCAAAAAAATCCCAATTACTTGCCAGAAATTGTTAATACCAATAGCTTGCAAGAATATTTATTAAGCGGCGAAATAGACGAACTTGTGGAATACGTCGATGGTTATGCCGACGACGAACTAACAGAAGAAGAAAACGGCAATCCGTTAAATTTGTGGGAGCTTGGCGACGAATGGCTTGGTTCGATTTAGGAATTGTTTTTCCAGATGAGACAATTTGGCGACAAACAAATCAAAGCGCTATAGACCAAGATTTAATTTGCTTGACTTATATTTCTACTGGGCTAATTTCATCCATTAAGTCTCGGCTGTTGGTTCGCAGGTTATGGCAGATTGACGGCGAGCTACCTATTGAAGAAAAAGCAATTGTTGTTTACCCATCACCAAATCGAATCCTGTTAAACTTGCCTGTTCTTGCCGACCAGGTTGAATCGGGATTAGCGACTTACAAAATACAAGTTAAACAGTATTATCCTTTTCGCAGGTCGGTTATTAACGAGCCGTCATACGCTTTAAAAATTGAGGTAAATTAAGGCGCGTTATCGCTAAATTCATCTGGCGCAAACTCTAAAATAATTTTGACCCAAATCTTGCCTGTAACCCAACCGTTTGCCCCAATTTTGAGCAAACTGCATTGAACACCTGTTTTTGTCCAACAATCGAAGCCTGACGCAAACACATGATTTTTTAAAAAACTTGAAATAGTATTTAAAAAATCATGGGTCGTATAAGTTTTATCGCTGCGAGCATGAAGAGTTGCTTCTGGGTCTAACACGCAAAACACGTAATTTTCGCTGTCTAATGGTTCAAATTGAGATTTCATACATAATTTTGTTAATAAAGACAAATTAAGTATAAACGAACAAGTTAGTTTTTTCAATAAAAATATGTAGTCATTTATTGCAATGAAAAATCTTACAGATACTGCTTCGTTAATTGGGACTCTTCTAACCTCGCTGATTAGTTTAATTGTTTTGTGGAACGTGACACGTGGCATTTTGACACTTCTAGCTAATATTCAACGAAAATTAACTGTACTTAGAAGTCTGTATATCAGTCAACGAGCCGAAGTGCGCGACATTCAGAATTATCTCAAAATCCATCACGGTTATCACGTTCGAGGGGGCATCCATGAAATTCAAGATGATTTACTAAACGAATATAATAACGAAAATACGGGGTTTTAATGGATAAATACTCGTATCGGTTTACTATTGCC